>NZ_JOPI01000035.1:0-104656 GCF_002153695.1 Acetobacter sp. DsW_059 | reverse complement strand
GCTCTGATCTCTATGATTTTGTCATATATATTTTTTAATTATATATTTTCTGTTTTTTATATATTTCTTTCTCATGTTGATAATCATTCATTTTCGACGGGTGGTCCTCTTTCTATTATTGATGGTATTTTTTTTAGTGTGGTTACAGCAACGACAATTGGCTATGGTGACGTTTACCCAGAGACGGGTATTGCCAAGCTGAGTGTGCTATTTCAGATTTTGATCAGTATGTTTTACGCCGTGGTTTTATTCTCGGCGAGTTCTTCTTACCTGCGTGACTATGTCAGCACCGTAAAAAAACAGGCAGCAAAAGAAGTGGCCGAAGAACTGGAGCAAAAAACAGAACAATCTGCTCAGGGCTGAGAGGATGTATCCGGCGCTTTAAGGAGTGACACCGCAAAACCGCCGGCCTCATTACCATGCGCCAGAGTCTGAATGCCCAGAACCTGCCAGCCATCTCTGGTGTTTGTCAGTAAAGGTGCGCCGCTGCTGCCGTGTGTGCCTGCGCAGTTATGAGCCAGAAGAGGGTGCCCGCTCAGGTCCCGGCTTATGCCGGTAATCTGGCAGTTTACATCAGCTGTAATGACATCAGGTTTGTTCTGCTCATACCCTCCAAGAACAACCGGGTTCCCGGCTTTGATATCATTTTGGGTGGCGTCAACGTGAAAAATTGTTTCAGGCCGGGCAATCGGATGGTCGAGCAGCAGCGTGGCTTTATCCAGCCCGGCTTTTTGTTCTTCCTGTAAGGGAGTGTAACCCGGAGGGATGATATATTCTTTAACCCGGGCGTGTGCTGCGTATTGCCCGGCGCTATAGGCCAGAAGGAAATGAACAATTGAAGAAGGCACGAAGCGATGTGTCGCCGAATTCCACAGGCAGTGCGCTGCAGTTTCAACAACAGTCGGGCTAATCAGAAAACCCGTGCATCTGCTGCCCTGTTCAGTTTGAACACGTCCTATCGCTGCCCAGGGCATCTGACGTACATCAACACGCTGGCGGGGGTCATTATTGCCGACGCCAGCAAGATGATCGCGAAAATCAGGACCATCGGCACGAGCCTCTGAGAGTGTTTTACCTGAAATAGTAAGACTACAGGACAGAAATATGATGTGAAACAAAGGTAAAAATTTACGCTTCTTCATCACTCTGGCCTTCTGTCATGTCATCGACTGCTCTTATAGGAACAGTCCTCAAATGCGTTAAAAAGATTTTAAGAGGCGGTCGAGATAGTCCAGCTCCTGTTTTGATCTGGTACGATCAGAATCTCTGCGTCGCAGCTCCTGTTCAATATCACGGGCTCTCTGGCGTGCAACGCTATCAGGCACTTCTGAGCTTTCATCGTGTCCCTGGTCATTGCCGCTGCCCATTGTGCGTCCCAGCGGGTCGTTTTTACTGTGTTTTGGGTCCGAACCATCGCTTCCGTCTGCATCACTGACAGGAGAAGAGCCGTCGTCACCCTTGCCGGACTGACCTTTTCCGTTCTGATTGTTGTCTCCCTGGCCTTTGCCTGAGCCCATACCAAAAGATGGCAGAAAGCTGGAGGGAGCACTTCGTCCGTCACCCTTCATGATTTGCTGCATTTGCTGGCGGCCTTTACGCAGGGCATCAAGGGTTTTCTGTTGTTCAGAGGCGGTGACAGTGTCCTCTCCATCCCCCAGAGCCTTCATCGCGTTCTGCATACTCTGTTTTGCTTCAGCAAAAGCGGGTGGTGTTTTACCTGTCAGGTCCTTAAATTCATTTTGTAATTCATCAAGTGCGCGTTGCAGGGCGTGCTGTACGGCGCGGTCATTACGGCGTGCTGCTGCCTGAGCTTCGGCTTTAGCCGGATCAGGCAGTTTCGCCTGGTTGTTATTATTTGTCTGTGGCGCAGGGCTGTTATCTGCATCAGGAGGGACGGGCAGGCCGAGTTGACGTAAAAGTTCAGAGGTTGGCATGGACTGGTAGTTGTCGTTCGCCCCCTCATCTTCAGAATCGCCTGCTTCTTCAGCGGAATTAGCATCAATGCGTGACTGGCTATGGTCAAGCAAAGCAGCCTGTTTACTGGTCATGTCACGCAAGGCAGCGGCCTGTTCTTTCGCTTTTGCCTGCGCAATCATTTGCTGCGCCATTGCAGCCATATCTTTTGGTGTGGCATTGCGCATGCGTTCAGCAGCGTCTTCCATCTGCTGCAGGCGCTTCATAGCTTCTTCAGGGTTGCCACTCATGGCGTCTTTCTGCATCTGCTTCATCAGGCCTGAGAAGGCATTCTGATTAGCCTGCGAGAAATTTTGCATATCCGGGATGATCGTATGATCCCGCATAGCCTGCTCTGTCAGAGCCTGCATTTTACGGGCCAGAGCATTATTGAGGGTTGCCATCCGCTCTTTCAGCTCCTGCTGGGCGTTTTTGTCCCCACGTCCCGTTTTGTTCATATACTCAAGCTGCTGAGCCACGGCAGCCTGTGCGGCCCTGACATCCAGTGAGGCCTGTGCAGAAGCTTCATTTTTATCTTTTTGTCTGTCTTCTATATCAAGGGCCAGGTCCCACATCAGGTTAACAGCACTGATTTGTGCAGTTTCATTGTCTGTGTGTCTGTTGTTCAGAATAGCAACAATATCGGCAAGGTTAAGCAGCATGCCGGTATGGTTTTGCACCGGGCCGGGGGCATCTCCCAGTACGGCCAGGTCGCTGGCAGTATCTTCCCGGTTTTCCTGTCCGAGCGCATAACGTTTACGCAGGTCAAGAACGGCACGGGCTACCGGTGAGTGAAAAACTCTTGTGCCAAGGCGGAAAGTAACAGGTTTGCTGGCGCCGCTTTGCCCGCTGACAGAATGCGCAACAATGCGACCTGTTACAGTTTCTCCGGCCCATGGGTCTTCGGAAAGGTCAGGTGAGACCGCTCCTTTAACAGATTTCGGATGCCCAGACAGAGGGAGAGGAACGGCCAGGGTGCGCTGCGTACCACGGCCAGGATGGGCAAGTTGCAGCTCAGCGGTCAGAGAGTCGAGCCCAAAAGCATGAGCGGCCTGAAAGGGCAGGCGTGTACGCCAGTCATTTTTCTGAGCACCGGGAGAAGGACCCCATTCAGCAGAGGGAACACCGTCTGGTTCAATTGTGACTGCCCACTGGCGAAGTGTACGCCCACGCCCTCTGAGGCGAATGAGACCTGAGCGTTCAAGTGAAGCTTCCAGCTTCCAGCTCTGTGAATCAAGGCGTGTGGTTTTGTAGTTTTTAATCTGGTTATAGCCGGTTCTCAGAACCGGAGCGGTATCTGTGCCTGTGACGATAGCTGTAAGTTTTGCGTTTTGTGGCACGCTGGGGTTCGATGCCGCACTCCCCAGAAAAACAGGCATGGCTGAGGTATAGGAGGGGGGAGTAATCCATGCTTCCACATGTGGCATGGGGGTATCAGGATCATCCCAGTCAGGGACAAAAGCTGCAAGTATGCGCCCGGGAGCGGAGTACCCGGCAAGCACGACGCCACCGGTCAGAGCGGCAATCAGGCTCAGAGTGGCAAACCGGCTGAAAAAAGTGCGAGGCCACAGGCGTGGAAAGCCTGCTTTGAGTGTCACGATTTCAGAGAGAGTCCGTGCTTTATGTGCATGCCATAAAGCCGTGGTGTGAACATCCTGCAAACCAGCGGGTTTGTCTGTCAGTGTCGTCAGAGGACGATTTTTAAGGCCTGATACCTCTTCAATGCGATGATCTGCAGCATGAGGAGATATCGGAGGGATACGCTTAAGGTCGGTATACAGCCGCCTGCCACAGAGGATGGCCCATCCGGCTAATAAAATAAGTCTTACGCTGTCAGGCAGGTAGTGTGGCAGGCGCAGCAGGGCTGCCAGGATATAAAGCGCAACCAGGCCCAGAGTGGGCAGGAAAGCCCTCCAGTATGCTTCCGTTTGCAAAATCTGAGCAGCACGCTTGCGTACTGCGACAAGTTTTGCATTGAGTGAGAGGCGTTGCGTTTCTCCTGTCATAGGCATCAGGTCAGGGCTGAGGGTACAATTTCATGACGCCACAGCTCTTCAGTCTGCTGTCTTTCGCGTATGATATGCCAGGTTCCGTTATCAATCATCACCTCAGCAGCCAGAGGGCGGGTGTTATAAGTTGAGCTCATGACGGCACCATAAGCACCGGCATCAAGGATGGCTACGCGTGAGCCGCGCTGTAAGGAGGGAAGGTCGCGGTCGCGTGTAAATGTGTCACCGCTTTCACATACAGGCCCGACAACATGAGCCGGGGCAACCGGGCCGGCAGCTTCATGTGCGCTGAGGGGTATAATGCCGTGCCAGGCGTCATACATGCTGGGGCGTGCAAGGTCATTCATCGCAGCGTCAATAATGCAGAATGGCACACCTGAGGCATGCTCTTTGCGCAAAATAACTGTCGACAGCAATATGCCGGCGGGCCCGGCCAGCCAGCGGCCTGGTTCAATGGCCAGTTTGAGGTTCAGGTGTCCAAGCTCGGCTTTAATGGCGCCGGCCAGGGCTTCAGGCTGCCCTTCTGTTTCCGTGCAGTAAGAGATTCCCAGGCCACCGCCACAGTCCATAACAGAGACATCAAGACCGGCAGAGCGGGCTGACTGAATGAGGGTTGCCATACGTGCATAGGCTGCACGGTAGGGCGCTGCAGAAGTAATCTGACTGCCGATATGCGTTGAAAACCCGACAGGGGCGAGCCCGGGGAGTGTCAGGGCATGAGCATAAAGTGCCTGAGCTTCTTCAAACGCAATGCCGAATTTATTTGCAGCCAGGCCGGTCGTAATTTTTGCATGCGTCCTGGCATCAACATCGGGGTTAACCCGCAGGGTGATGGTTGCTGTTTTTCCGTTTTTTTGGGCAAGAGCTGACAGAATTTCCAGCTCCTCCTTACTCTCAACATTAATCTGGCCGACACCAGCGCCAAGAGCGGCCTCGAGCTCAGCATCAGTTTTCCCAACTCCTGAAAAAACAATGTTGCTTGCTTTTATGCCGGCTTTTAGTGCGCGGGTTAATTCACCCCCGCTGACGATGTCTGCACCTGCACCCTCCTGACGGAGGAGAGACAGGACCGCGAGATGGTCATTTGCTTTGACTGCATAGTGAATAGAAACCTCTGAGCCGATCTGCTGCATTGCTGCACTCAGGCGTTGCATACGGGTACGCAGTGTGTTTGCGCTAAGCACCCAGCATGGAGTGCCGACTTTGCCAGCAATAGTGCTGAGTGAGACACCATCCATTAAAAGGCCGCTTACACCATCCATTTTCAGGTTGGGGCGGGCAGCCAGAAGGTCAGCTACCGAGGGTGATGTGCCTGCGTGAGAAAGAGAGTCGGCCATTGAGATGTCTTAAAACCTTAAATTTAATTTATATAATCACAGAGAGCGAAAAACATATACTCATGTCTTTACGCATTATTGGTTAATCATTGGGTGGATAGGTGCGGGGGTATATAACATCTTTTGCCGGCCCCGGGGGATGCGGTGAACCTTTTTTACCGCACCCGCTAAGTGGAAGTGCCAGAAAAGTCACGGCTATTAAGCCGCAGAGGAGACGTTTCATGCGGAGACTCTGTTCAGTGCAGCCAGCCATTTCTTTGCTTCACGACTGACGTTAGATGCTGCTGTTCCGCCTTCGCTGGTGCGTGAGGCAATGGAGGCTTCAACCGTCAGAACCGAGAAAATGTTATCGGTGATCCCGGCTTCTTCTTCCTGCATTTCAGCAAGAGAAAGTTCTGACAGGCCAATATTTTTTGCTTCCGCTCTGGCAACCAGCCGGCCGGTAATGTGGTGCGCTGTGCGGAAAGGTACTTTAAGTACACGTACCAGCCAGTCGGCGATGTCTGTTGCGGTTGAGAAGCCAGAGCCGGCAAGTGCGCGCATTTTTTCTGTATTGGCCGTCATGTCACGTATCATGCCATCGCAGGCAGCCAGTGACAGCACAGCCGCGTCAGTTGCTGCAAAAACAGGTTCTTTATCTTCCTGCATGTCTTTTGCATAAGCCAGCGGCAGACCTTTCATCACAGTCAGCAGGCCTACCAGACTGCCAGTCATCCGCCCGGTTTTTGCGCGAATAAGCTCTGCGGCATCAGGGTTACGTTTTTGCGGCATGATCGATGAGCCGGTTGTAAAAGCATCTGAAAGGCGAATGAATGAGAAGGGAGACGAGCACCAGATGACGATTTCTTCGGCCAGGCGTGAGAGATGCATTGCCATGATGGAGAGAGCAGACAGATACTCGAGAGCAAAGTCGCGATCAGAGACTGCGTCGAGTGAATTTGCTGTAGGCCGGTCAAACTTAAGCAGTCGTGCTGTCATCTGACGGTCAATCGGAAAGGATGTTCCTGCCAGCGCCGCTGAACCCAGTGGACACTCGTTGAGGCGTTTGCGTGTGTCACTCAGGCGGCCCCGGTCACGGGCCAGCATTTCGACATAGGCCATCAGATGGTGGCCAAAGGTAACGGGCTGTGCAGTTTGCAGATGCGTAAAGCCGGGCATGGGGTCAGCGGCATGTGCTTCAGCGCGGGTTGCCAGTGCACGCATGAGCGAGGCGACCTGCTGGTCGAGGCCGTCAATGGCATCGCGCACCCAAAGGCGGAAGTCCGTAGCCACCTGATCATTGCGTGAGCGGGCTGTGTGCAGGCGTTTACCTGCTTCGCCAATACGTTCAGACAGGCGCACTTCAATATTCATATGAATATCTTCCAGTGCTTCAGAGAAATCAAAGCGCTGCGCTTCAATATCACCGCGAATGGCAGCCAGGCCATCACGAATGGCAGCTTCATCCTCACGGGTGATAATGCCGGTGTGAGCCAGCATGGCCGCATGAGCGAGCGAGCCTTCAATATCCTGTTTCCATAAGGCCTTATCAAAACTGACAGAGGCATTAATCGCCTGCATAATGTCTGATGGACCACCAGCAAACCGCCCGCCCCATTGTGCGTTGGTGTTTGCCTGTGATGAGGTGTTTGTGTTGTTTGTCTTGTCCGCAGACATTATCCAGCCCCTGCCTGTATCCCTGAAGTCCTGATCGGACATGTAGTTTACTGATGCAGAGGCTGTGGTGCAAATTCCCGCAGATGTAAATGCCTGAAAATTTGATGCGAAGATGTATCGTCCGTTTAACCAAAAATCGATTTAAAAAGAGATTTCGCTCCGTTTGCTATATATTCTTTCATTTTGCGAATTGGTTCTTTAAAAAAAGGCGTTTTAAGAACAGGAAAATACCTGTAGGCAAACTCTTCAGCTGTATCGAGAGCGTATTCTATAAATCCTTTTTCTACTTTTTTTTCTATTTTTTCAGTCCTTATTTCTTTTTTTGTCTCTCTGTAGATGGATGCTTTTTTTTGTTGGGTATAGTAGATATTATTCTTTCAAGTAACGTTTCCAGATTAAAATTGATATCTGTTTCCGACGCCTCGGTATCGATCGAGACATACGATATGTGCGAGGGATCAATGCGAAAGGCATCTTTGACCTCGTTAATTTTTTCTTCAATATTTTTAATCTGATTAGGTCCGGGCTCAAATGTGTCCCAGTTCCACTCCCGATGGGGAGCTATTTTATCTACCTGAGATAAAACAATAAATACCGGACACCCAGACTTCAGATCATTTTTATATATATCCTGAGCTTCGGCATAAGCACGGTCGTCAGCTTTCATAACCCACAAAATAAGGTCACATTGCTGAGCGAATTCTTTATAGAGATTCCTGTATTCTATATGTCTCTCTATGGTTTCACCAATGCCAGGCGCATCGACCAGAGTCATGTTGCCGACTGGTATTTCATTAAGTGTCCGGGTGCAGGCTTTAATATCAGATACTTCAGATATTTTTTTGCCAAAAATAGTATTACAGAGAGATGATTTTCCTGCACCGGTCTTTCCGAAGACGCCTATTTTTGGTTTGTATTTTATAGATTCAGACAGTTTTAAATTTACAAAATCTTTGATTTTACTTTCGATATCGTTGTATTTTTTTCCTGATAATGAATCTTTATTGCTTTTGAATTCTTCAGGGTGATTTTTTAAATAAGCTGTCGCTTCCTTTAAAAAATCAATCGCTTTATTTACACGCTCCTGAGTCATATTGTTTCTTTCTGCAATAAAATAATGTAAAAATATTTTATATTATCTGATATTTCAAATTGATAGTTAAAATAAGGATGAATTACGCGGGTTGTTTAATTAATCGTAATATTCTTCACTTTTCATGCTAATGACAGTGCAAATGTCATGAAAGTTTTTCCTGGCATAAGGGTGCTCTCTCTGCATTTGTCCATTATAGTGTCTGGCAGAACACGACAGCAGCCAGAGAGGGTATGGGGTGATGACAAAAGCGGCAGAGGCTGAGAGCAAATGGGTTGCTGTCTCTGGTAAAAGAGGGGGGGCACCGTTTGTTCTGCTTAGTGACCATGCCGGACAGGTAATTCCGTCTCACCTGCAGGATCTGGGGCTGAGTGCGGCAGAGCGTGCGCGGCATATCGGGTGGGATATTGGCATTGATGGTGTCGGCCGTATTTTATCAGGCTTGTTAGAGTGCGTGCTGATAGAACAGGCGTGCTCTCGCCTGGTGATCGACTGTAATCGTGCTCCCGGACATCGTACTTCTGTTGTTACAGTTAGTGATGGTACGCTGGTGCCAGGGAACCAGAATTTATCGCCCGTGCAGCGCAAAGAGCGTGAAGAGACTATCCTGCATCCTTATCATGATCGTATTACCCGCGAGCTGGATGCACGTCAGGCCGCAGCTCTGCCTTCAGTTATTGTTGCCCTGCATAGCTTCACCCCTGAAATGAATGGCGTAAAGCGGCCCTGGCATGCTGGTTTGCTGCATAATCACGATTCACGTCTGGCACATATTATGATCGCGCTTTTGCGTGAAGAGGGACTGACTGTAGGGGATAATGAGCCTTATGCTCTGACAGATACCTCTGACTATACTGTGCCAAAACATGGTGAGCAGCGTAGCCTGCCTTATATCGAGCTTGAAATTCGCCAGGATCTGATCACCAGTCCGCAGGGGCAGCTCGAATGGGCACAGCGCCTGGCCCGTCTGCTGCCGCAGGCATGGAGCATCTTTTGCCAGAAATACGGGGGCGAAACAGCCTCTGCACGCGAACAGGTTTCATAATGTCCAGCGTTAAAACAGATATTCCCGTAGCTATCCTTACAGGTCATGGCCGTATAGCCGGTGTCATTGGCTGGCCTGTTGAGCATTCACGCTCTCCTTTGCTGCATAATTACTGGCTGCGCCGTTATGGTATTGATGGTGCTTATGTACCGCTGCCTGTTCAGCCTGGTCAGTTTGAATTAGCTGTGAGGGGGCTTCAGGCCGCCGGATTCAAAGGAGCCAATGTTACTATCCCCCATAAAGAAGCAGCTTACGCCCTGGTGGATGAGCTTGATCACTCGGCAAAACGTGCAGGGGCGGTCAATACGCTGATTTTTGAAAAGAACGGGCGTATCAGAGGGGTGTCAACAGATGGCAGCGGTTTCGTTGCCAGTATGAAAGCCGCGGGTCATGCGCCGCAGGGAAAAGCTCTGCTGCTGGGGGCTGGAGGAGCTGCACGCTCTGTTGCAGCAGCTTTGCAGGATGCAGGTTTGCATGTCGCAGTAACAAACCGCACAGAGGCCCGCTCAGAAGCTCTGGCTCAGGCTCTTCCGGGGCTTGAAAGGGTGGCATGGGATGAATGGGAGAGCAGGCTTGGAGCATATGACCTGCTGGTTAACACCACCTCTCTTGGTATGGAGGGTGGGCCTGACCCGTTATTCTGTCCCTCTCTGGCTCAGGCATCATCGTCTCTGATTGTTGCCGATATTGTTTATGTTCCTTTGCTGACACCTTTGCTGGCACAGGCGCAAAAACAGGGACTGAAAACTGCAGGCGGGCTGGGTATGCTCCTTCATCAGGCGCGGCTTGGTTTTCGTGAGTGGTTTGGTCAGGACCCGCAGGTCGATGAACAGCTTGAAGCTTTTGTGCGTCAGAGTTTGTAGCAGGAAAAATACAGGGTTCCGATGCGCGTTCTTGGTCTGACCGGTGGTATGGGGATGGGAAAAACTACGGTGGCAGCTTTTCTGTCCCGTGCAGGTTTTCCCGTGTTTGATGCTGATGCGACGGTACGCGCCCTGCAGGCTGACCATGGTAAGGCATTACCATTTATCGCGCAGCTGGTGCCTGAAACGGTGAGTGATGGTCACCTAGACCGGGGGGCATTAAGGCGCGCTGTTGTGCAGCAGCCTGCTCTTCTCCGGCAGCTTGAGAAGATAATTCATCCGATGGTATGGGCTGAGCGTACGCAATTTTTGCGCAGGCACAGGCAGCAGGGAGCCCGCTGGGTGGTGTTAGATATTCCACTCCTGTTTGAAGCCGGTGCCTGGAGATTATGTGATTATATTGTCGTTGTCTCTGCCCCTGCACGCATTCAGGCCGGGCGAGTTGCTCTGCGGCGCAGTATAACTAAAGCTGAGGCCCGCAGGCTCATTGCCAGGCAAATGCCAGACCGGCAAAAAAGGCGACGTGCTGATCGTGTTATCAGAACGGGAGGTACAGTGCGGCAGACTATACAGCAGGTACAGTCGTTAATCAGGATGATGAAACAATGAAGCGCTCAGTTCTGTTTGATACAGAAACAACAGGATTTGACCCCGAAAAAGGCGACCGGGTTATTGAGATTGCCGCTCTTGAGCTGATTGATGATATGCCTACGGGCGAAGCGTTTCATGTGCTGATTGACCCTGAGCGTGATGTGCCCGAGGAAGCAACCCGGGTGCATGGTTTTACAGCGGCAGACCTTGCCGGAAAGCCAAAATTTGCAGCTGTTGCTGAGGGCTTTATTGAGTTCGTAAAGGATTCTTCGCTCATCGCGCATAATGCCCGCTTTGACTTTAAGTTTATGAATGCAGAGCTGAAAAAGGCAGGGTACCCGACACTTGATATGAGCCGTATGGTCGATACGCTTGATATGGCCCGTGAGCGTTTTCCCGGCATGCCCAATAGTCTTGATGCTCTGTGTCGTCGTTTTGGGGTCGATCTGTCTGCCAGAACAACACATAACGCTCTGCTCGACTGTAAACTTCTGGCAGATGTTTATGTTGAGCTTATGGGAGGGCGGCAGCGTGGTCTGGGGCTCACAGCAGATGACGAGCAGCAGCTGGCTGGTGCAGTCTACAGCGGACCTGCTCATCGTCGGGTGATCAGGATTGTGCCGTCAGAACAGGAGCTGACAGCACATCACGCCTTTCTTGAAAAGCTGGACAATCCTTTGTGGAGCAGATAAAAACAACATTCTATTGGTTTCAAATCAAAAAGTTTTTTTCTTTTTTTTATAAATTATCTCTTTCTCTGGAATAGTTCAGTTTTTTCTTTTGTTGGCGCATGTTAAAATGCGGATAGTCTGAATCTGTTCTGTGATCCAGGAACGATGGACAGGCTGGTTTTCATATAAGGAGCCATTTGATGCGTGTTGCATCTGTTCATGTTTTTTCTGCTGCAGTTTGCTGCGCTTTATGGTCTCTTTCTGCGTGTGCGCAGTCACCTCTTGGCCCTAAAACGGGTGAAGTGACATTTCATACAAAATCAGCTGATCTTGGCGTAGGGTACACCTGGGGTGGGGGTGTTCTCAATTATGGTGGCCGTTCTTACCCCTTTAGTATTAAGGGAGCCTCTGCCGCGGCAGTTGGTTACTCGAGTGGCCAGAGTGTCGGGCAGGTATATAACCTTCAGCGCATTGAAGATTTTGCCGGCACCTTCTGGGCTCTGAGCGGAGAGGCAACCCTGGGGCGCGGGGTGAGCGGTCTTCTGATGGAAAATGATAACGGGGTCAGAATACGCCTCGATTATATTGCGCGCAGCGGTGCGCGTCTGGCGGCGTCTCCTTCACGTTTTACAGTCAGATTACTTAAACAGCCTGCTCTGCAGGAGGGTGATAAGAAACCCGCTTCGCCACCAGCCGCGGTTACAGATAAATCTCAGCCGGCCTCTGCTGCGCAGTAATAATACACTATAGTCAGGCTCCTGAGAGCAGTAGTCTGACAGTGTGGCTGATGATATTTTTTTCTTCAAAATATTCCAGTGCTCTGTGTCGGCCGGCCTGTCCCATCTGATGACGCAGCGTGCTGTTTTCTGAGAGTGTTTTCAGAGCCTTCGCCAGGGGTTCTGCGGTGCCTGGCGGAACAAGAAGACCAGTAACATTCTGAATAACCTGTTCACGGGGGCCGCTGATGTCTGTGCTGACAACAGGCAGCCCGGTCATCATAGCTTCAATAACCGACATTGGCAGGCCTTCAAAATGGCTGGGTAGTGTGAAAATATCCGCTGCAGCCAGAAGAGCGGGAATGTCAGTGCGGTATCCCAGACATTTCAGCCTGCTTCCCAGAATATTGCGTGCCTGTTCAAAGTTTGCCTCTAAATCAGCACCGTGATCTGAGGGGAGGCGCTCTCCAACTATCCAGAGCTCTGCATCCGGTACAGAGGCCATAGCTGCCAGCAGCTCGGGGTAACCTTTGTGGCGTACCAGGCGTGACACTGCGATGATAACCGGTGTGCTTTCCGTTGTCATTAAACTGTCACGTATGCGTTGTCTTGCTTCAGGGTCTGGCCTGAAAACGCTGCTGTCCCGCCCGTTTCCAACAGCGTGTGGCTGCGGATGGATTCGCAGTTGTCGGACATCTTCTGCTTCTTCTGAGGATACTGTCAGATAGATATCTGTCAGATGTCCGCATAATTTTTCAAGCATAACCGCCAGCATGCGGCGTACTTTTGACCCTGGCTGATTAAAGAGAAAGCCATGACATGTATAGGCGATGACAGGAACACGGCATATGGCAGCAGCCAGTCGCGCAAGTATGCCACTAATGGGCATATGAGCATGTACCATATCGGGTTTTTCGCGTTTTATGAGGCGAATGAGGCTCCAGAAAGCTTTGAGTTGCCCGGGCAGAGAAAAAGAGCGGACAAAGGGGAGTGTTTCAATCCGAAAGCCTTCAGCGCGAGGTCTGTCGAGCAGAGGCCCATCGGCACACACACCGACCACCTCATGCCCTTCTTCTCTTAAGCGTCTCATTAATGGCAGGAGAAAGTGGTTCAGAGCGAAATCAACATTTGTGACTTCAAGAATTTTCATCTGCTACGGCTCACTCACCAGTGTGAGAGCCCATTTTATGGGGGGGCACGGCACAGGCTGTGTCTGCTGGCCCCGGCGGGCCAGGAACTCAGCCGACAAAGGTGTGTCCTGAGGGGTAATCTGTCTTTCTTTTTCTAATCGACGAGCATGGAGTGCAGCAGTGGCCTCTGCCCGGCTGAGCGTGGTCTGAGAGGCTGCGGCATGGTTGCGTGCGCGGGTATGGTCGTACTGCAGGCGTGTAACGCCTTCGAACAGTGTCGGGATGCTGTCTGCCGGGGGTGGATCACGCGGAATTGGTGCGTAATCATCCTCTTCCCCGGTTTCAGGCGCTGAGTTTTCTGTGAAGGAGAGAAGTGCTTCCTGCTCAGGAATACTGACCTGTTGTTCTGCTGCAACCTGTGGAGCGGGACTGACCGGAGCCATATTCAGGAAGGCAGGGACCGTATCGTCAGATTCCGTAAGAGCCAGATCTGTATTGTCAGAGACAAGTATTTCTCTGTTTTCTACAGCTTCTGTTTTTTCTTCTGGCTGTGTTTTTTCAGGAACAGAAGGAGTCAGTACAATCTGGAGGGTCGGCTGTCGTTGTGACGTGCCAAGGTAGACGCTTTCTTCCACTGTTGCCAGAGCATCAGACTGAAACAGCCAGCTTTCTTCATCTGTGTGTAACAGGAGTCCATGACTGGTTTTTTCAACTGTAACATTGGGGTGCAGATGAAAGCGCACGCAGAAATCAGTCCGGGTGCCGCCAGGCAGAGAGTCTTCTCCGCGCAGACTCTGACCATCAGCGCTGAGATAAAGCAGGCGTGTAAAAATGCCACCACCCCGGGATTCAAAACCATCATGCGTCATGTGGAGCCAGCTGGCTCCACTCTGGCTGGCCTGGGCTGCTGTAATCTTAGGGCGATGGGCAATGCTGCCATCTTTTTGGATATCGACAGGTGAGATATCCGGAAATTCAAGAACAGAGTGGGCAGCAGCCTGTCGCAGCGCTTTATTCCACCCGGGCTGTGTGCTGGAGCCACAATTGACGATGATACGACTGCGGCCTGATGCAAATTCGAATGACAGCATACCGGCATGGGCTGTTTTGTCATGGCCTGAAGGAGCGCAGGTCGCAGTATCAGCAATCAGCAAAGCACGGCCACTTGCCATGCGGGTATAGCCGCCATCAGCCAGGCTTGACGCCATAATACGTGAGCGTGAGGCACGGTTCAGAATATGCTCAATTGTCGCAGAATCATGCTCTGAACTACCATTAAAAAGCATGAGGCCGCCGTCATTATGGCGCATAGTGCGCAGGGCTGCGACGGCACGTTCTGTCATGGCGGTCAGATTGGGGGGGATAGACAGGCGCGCCGTCTGATGAAAGCTCAGAATTTCAGCTATTTCTTTGATAGCTTTGAGCTGATGGTCAGGGTTGCGCGTAATATGAGTGCCATCAGCCAGAAATTGTTGTGTAATAAGATGTGGGCTTAGCTTCAGATAACATGCGAGAAACTCTTTAAACTGAGGCAGAGCGATAGCAACACCCAGTAACCCTTTCATAGCTGTGAGTGCATGCCATCCTTTGGCATATTCGGGCATCAGAGCGATAACAGAACGCCCTTCCATAATCAGGGCTTTGATAAGAGCCTCACGGAAAGGTTCATCAGCAGTCGCTGCAAAAAAATCGTAATATGAAAGCCAGGCTGTCAGGCGGGTGCCGGTAACTGACGGGTCTGAAACCTGGCGCTCAGCAGCAGGAATATGGATCCATGATGAGACCAGGCTGCGCGCTTTGATACGGGCTGACTCGGCCCCCAGTTCACGCAGGTCACGCAGCCATTCAAAGCTCTGAAGCCACCTGCGGTAGGTCTCGGGCCATGAGGAATCATCCCAGACGCCATAGTGAAGCTTACGGGTTACTCCCTCAAAATATGTCTGGTTATGGACCAGACGCTCGCCTGTAGCGGGGTTTCCCGGCCATGGGTCGCGCAGGGTCTGAGTCGGGGACTCCGGCATTGGCTTTCTCCACCTGACCGGATTGCGCATGGCAAAAGCAAGGCGGGTATCGCGGGTCCAGCGGCGCAGTGGCATCTGAGGAAATATGCTCCGGAGGTTAGAGAACAGAAAGACTTAAATAAGAGTTATACGCGTAATGCTGCGATGGCCTTAGCATAATCACTTTGATTATAAACGGAGCTGCCGGCAATAAGCGTATCGGCGCCAGCATTCACCGCCAGTTGTGCAGTTTCAGGGTTTATACCACCGTCAACAGATAGTCTGATATCACGCTCTGAGTGCGTGATCATGTCACGTATACGCCGTATTTTCCCAAGCTGGCTCTGAAGAAATTCCTGGCCGCCAAAACCTGGGTTAACCGTCATGACCAGAATAATATCAGTAATATCGAGGAGTTCACTGACCGCTTCAGGCGGGGTCGCAGGGCAGAGAACAATACCTGGTTTAACGCCCATTTTTCGTATGCGCTGAAGCGTGTAATGCGCATGAGGGCCGGCTTCAACATGCACAAGAATGTGATCGGCTCCGGCTTTTGCAAAGGCCTCAAGGTAGGGGTCAGCTGGCTCAATCATCAGGTGCACATCAAATGGCAATGTGCTGTGAGGGCGCAGTGCTTTGACAACCGGCGGGCCAAACGACAGGTTGGGCACAAAGTGCCCGTCCATCACGTCAAGATGAATCCAGTCTGCGCCAGCTTTATCAACGGCTTGTACTTCCTCACCCAGGCGGGCAAAGTCAGCGGAGAGGATGCTCGGTGCGATAAGAGTACGTGTCAGTGCTGTCATGCATTGAAGTATTGGCAATAAAACGACAACTTGCAACTCTCGCTGATAAAGAATTTACCTTTCAGGACAGATAAAACGTGCGGCAAAGAATCCGTCCATACCACCCTTATCAGCCCACAGGCCCGGGTGGGTGCGCAGCCAGCCTTCAGGCGTCAGGGCCTCAGGTAAAAAGCTGAGTTCCTCAGCCGTAAACGGAGATGGTTTCCAGCCCATGGCTACGGCGGCGCGTGCTCTTGCTGGTCCTTCTTCTTCCTGGAGGGAGCAGACCGCGTAGATCAGGCGACCGCCAGGTTTGAGCATAGTTCTGGCTGCTTCGAGCATCTGGTCCTGTTGCCTGGTGAGGGCAGGCAGGTCCTGCGGGCGTTTGACCCACAGTACATCAGGGTGTCGGCGGATGGTGCCGGTCGCAGAGCACGGAGCATCAAGTAAAATAGCATCCTGCAACGCGTCAGGCTGCCATGTGGTGGCATCAGCCTGAATAACGGTTGCCGGGCATGCCAGACGCTCCATATTTTCGTGCAGGCGGTTCAGGCGGCTGGTGTTTTGTTCAACAGCGGTAACTGTTGCACCAGTAAAAGCGAGCTGAGCTGTTTTACCACCCGGTGCGGCACACAAATCTGCCACCAGTTCGCCGGCCTGTGCATTAAGCAGCCGTGCGGGCAGGGTTGCTGCGGCGTCCTGTACCCAGAATGTGCCCTCATCATAACCAGGAAGTTCGCTGACGCGCGTGCCGGCAGGCAGGCGTACAGAACCGTTTGGCAATACAACCCCCATCTCTGTCAGCGGAGAGGTTATGCCAGGGCGCAATGTCAGGTCGAGAGGTGCCTCATCACACAGTTCACGGGCAATAGCACGCGGGGTACCTTTTCCCAGTTTGTTCCATGCTGTCCAGAGCCATGCAGGGATGTTCTGGCGTTCCTGATCAATACCATCCAGCAGCGTTCTGCCCTGATCAGCAACTTTACGTAGTACGGCATTTGCCAGACCAGCAAAAGGAGCCAGCTTGCGACGGCGCAGAAGAGAGACAGTTGTGCCAACAGCAGCATGAGGGGGCGCATCAAGGAACAGAAGCTGTGCGCAGCCCATCATCAGAGCAATACGTACGGGTTCAGGCGGCTCTTTGCGTAAAAAGGGTTCCAGCACAGCCCGCAATGTACCCATATGACGTAAGGTTGCTGCCGCCAGGCGGTGGGCTGCTGCTCTGTCACGGGGTTCAGCATTATGTTGTGTCGCAGACTTTGAGAGAGAACCCTCAAGCATGCGTCTGTGCTCGACTACGCCACAAAGGATATCAAAGGCGACATCACGCGTCGGGTCAGGCTGCGGCTGTATATTTTTTTTGCGCGCAGGGGGGCGTTTTCCATGAGGGCGGCGGGATTCTGCTGTCATCAGCTCACTATCAGATTGCGCAACTGCGCGAAGTATGTCGAAGGGCGGGCGGTCAGCCTACCAGTAATGCTTCCCCGCCCTGGCAGGCCGGAGCAGTTTTGTCCAGAAAATGCTTCACAACTGTCGGGTAAAGGCGGTGCTCCTGCTTCAGAACACGTGCGGCAAGAGCGTCTGCCGTGTCGCCTGGCAGGACAGGTACAGCCGCCTGACCAAGAACTGGTCCTTCATCCATACCTTCTGTTACGATATGAACGGTGCAGCCATGTAAGCGTACACCAGCGTCAAGAGCACGTTCATGTGTATGCAGGCCAGGGAAAGAAGGCAGAAGACTGGGGTGGATGTTGAGCATCCGGCCGGCCCAGGTGCTTGTCAGCCACGGGGTGAGCAGACGCATATACCCGGCAAGGCATATCAGTTCAGCTCCCGCTTCAGTCAGGCAGGCATGCAAAGCCTGCTCATGTGCTTCACGGTTTTTACCAAACGGGCGGTGGTCAACAACCTGGGTGCGCAAGCCGGCCTGACGTGCAACTTCAAGTCCGGGAGCTTCAGGGTTGTTGCTGATAACAATGCAGACCCGCGCAGGAAAATTTTCTGCTTTGCAGGCTTCAATCAGAGCCGTGGCATTGCTGCCCCGGCCACTGATAAGTAATGCGACAGGTGTTTTAGTCATTTTTAAACCTGGTGAAAATCAGGGCAGGCCTGCATTTTCAGACCTGCTTTAGCGGTGCTGTCGGCGGCCTGCTCAATATGACCGATTACAGTGGCAGGCTCTCCCGCCTCTCTGAGCATGGCCAGAACGTCATCAGGTTTGTCGGTAATCAGCACCATACCAATGCCACAGTTAAAGACGCGCAGCATCTCTTCATTTTCGACATTGCCTGTGCGGGCAAGCCAGCTGAATACACCAGGAACCGGCCACTCTGCAGTAATAACGGCGTCAAGGCCATTGGGCAGAACACGAGGCAGATTGCCAGGCAGGCCGCCACCGGTAATGTGGGCAGCCGCGTGGAGAAGGCCTGCACGATGCAAAGCCAGAACAGGTTTTACATACAGGCGTGTTGGTGTGAGCAGTGCCTCACCCAGTGACTGGCCCGGAGCGAAGGCCGCCGGATCTGTCCAGGTCAGATGTGCATCAGCAACGATACGGCGTGCAAGTGAGTAGCCGTTGGAGTGAATGCCTGATGAAGGCAGGGCAATCAGTGTGTCGCCTGCTGCGATGTTACGGGGCAGCAGATTATCACGCTCTGCCGCACCGACTGAGAAACCAGCGAGATCGTAATGACCATCAGCATACATCCCTGGCATTTCAGCAGTTTCGCCACCAACCAGCGCACAGCCGGAATCTTTACAGCCCTGGGCAATGCCTCTGACAATGCGTGTTGCGTTGTCAACGGAGAGGCGGCCTGTTGCAAAATAGTCAAGGAAGAACAGAGGCTCAGCACCCTGTACAATCAGGTCGTTTACGCACATAGCAACCAGGTCAATGCCGATTGTTTCATGCAGGTCGGTTTCAATGGCGAGGGTCAGCTTCGTGCCGACACCATCGGTGCATGAAACGAGAACAGGGTCTTTAAAGCCGGCAGCCTTCAGGTCGAATAATGCACCAAAGCCGCCAAGACCACCCATGGTGCCAGGACGATCGGTCGCGCTGGCAGCCGGGCGGATGGCATCGATCAGGGCTTCTCCTGCTTCAATATCCACACCAGAGTCACGATATGTCAGACCGGAGGATGAACTGGAAGAAGACGTCATAATGGCACACTTACTTTGCTAAGGAATCGATGTGATGGTACAGAGTGTACAGATTTGTGAGGAAGTCTTTACGGCAGGTCGCGCGACACGCAAAGCGGCTTGAAACGGAATAACGGAATAAAAATCAGTGCATGATAACCCCGAATTTCTGAAAAGGCAGGGAAAAACCTTCGATCAGAAGGAAAAACTGGCCAAAGAAGGCGGGGTGAAATCAGCTCAGGAAGTTTTTCAGACGGCATCGTCAGTAAGAGGAAACGGGCAGGCAGCGTTGCCATTTATGCGTCATTCCCGATTCGAACGATCTGATTTTGTTGCAGCCCCCTCTAATGCAGCGGCGCGTATCTGGGTTCTGGATCCGGAGGCCCGGTGGCAGTGGCCAGAGGGTCGTCTGGTGCTGTGGGGTGATGAGGGTACAGGCAAAACGCATCTGCTTTCGGTCTGGTCAGGGCGGCACGGTGCACCCGTTATCGATGGAACCCGTCTCTGTAATGCAGATGTTGCTGCTCTTTCGCATGAAAAGCTGAGTGCTCTGGCACTTGATAATGCAGATTGTGTGTCGCAGGAGCGTGACCTGCTGCACCTTATTAATATGTCACGTGAGCGGCGCATTTCTCTTTTAATGACTGCCCGTACACCTCCTGCACGCTGGTCTGTCGCTCTGCCAGACCTGGTGAGCCGTTTGCGTGCCACGACTTCTGTGCCCATTGGTCCGGCAGAAGAGGCTTTGCTGCGGCGTTTGTTTTTGCGTTTGCTGGCTGAACGTCAAATTGTGGTGGGGCAGTCAGTTACAGACTGGTTGCTCAGGCGCCTGCCACGCAATGCCGGTGTGATCAGAGATATGACAGAGCGGCTGGATAATCTGGCTCTGGAATCCGGAGGGAAGGTGACCCGTAAGCTGGCTCAGGAGGTTCTTGAGCAGATAAATGGCCACTCAGATACATTCTGAGAATTTTTTTTATTTTCTGGTTTCTTCGACCGTAATGCTGTTTGCGTACTAAAGATATCAGTAAATTTTACGAATGCGAAATAAACGTAAAAGCCCGGCCTGTTTTTACGCATGAAGTGCAAAAACCACCTTTGGGACGGAGCTTTTGTAAGTGAAAATCAGGGGTTTTATGGTTTGCCTGTAGTCTTGCTCTGAGGGGGTATTCAGGTCAGGATAGCCGCGAATGTAATATTGTAACGTATTTTGTACAAAACAGGATAATCGGGTGAGCATATGGCAGGAATTGTAAAATACGCGTCGTTGTTCGGCATTCTGGCCTGCGGGTCTGTGATGCTGTCAGACGCCCGTGCTGATGAAGGCATGTGGACGATGGATAATTTGCCCGTCAGACAACTGGCAGAGCGGTATAATTTTACGCCCACACAAAAATGGATTGAGCACGTCACCAAATCTTCTGCGCGACTGGCGCTTGGGTGCTCTGCCTCTTTTGTGTCAGCAGATGGTCTCGTAATGACCAACCATCACTGTGCGAACACCTGCCTGCAGCAGCTTTCTGATTCAAAACATAATTATTTTCAGGATGGTTATTATACCGCATCTCCGGCCCAGGAGCAGAACTGCCCGGCGATGGAACTTAATCAGCTTGACAGCATTACGGACGTAACAGACCGGATGCAGGCGGCGCTCAAAGGCAAAGATGGTGAGGCTTATACAAAGGCTCGTCAGGCTGAAGAGAGTGCTATTGAAAAAGAATGTGCCGGCACAGATGCCAAAACCTGGCGCTGTGAGGTTGTCAGCCTGTATCATGGTGGTCGCATTGCGCTGTATAAATACCACCGTTATCAGGATGTCCGTATGGTTATGGCTCCTGACCAGAATGCGGCATTCTTTGGTGGTGACCCGGACAACTTTAATTTCCCGCGTTATGACCTCGATATGGCGTTTTTGCGGGTTTATGAAAATGGCAAGCCTGCCAAAGTTTCTTCTTACCTGCCATTTGATCCGGTCGGCCCGGCAGCAGGGCAGCTGGTCTTTACCTCAGGCAACCCTGGTTCGACCGAGCGCGAGCTGCCTCTGGCTGATCTGGAATTTCGTCGCAATGTGATGGTTCCGTTCGTGACAGATGCTTACTCAGCACTTGATGGTGTGCTGTGGCAGTATAGTCGTGAAAGTGCCAGTCATCGCCAGGAAGCGCAGGAGCGTATTTTTGGTATAGAAAACAGCCTTAAAGTTTTCCGTGGACGAGTGCCTGTGCTGGCTGATTCAAAGTTTCTGATGGCAAAGGTTAAAAGCGAAACCGAACTGAAGAACTGGATCAATGCAGACCCTGAACGTCAGAAACTTTATGGCGATCCATGGGCTAAAAATACCCAGGCTATAGCTGTAGAAGAGCAGATTTTTAAGCCTTATATGATGCTTGAGCGCTCTTCAGGTCTTGGTGGTGATCTGTTTGCTTATGCAAAACTGCTGGTGCGTGCTGCTGATGAGCGTCAGAAGCCAGATGCCAGCCGTCTGAGCGCGTATCATGATGCTAACCTTCCTGCTCTTGAGGCAGAACTGGCGTCAGTGGCTCCTGTGTATCCTGAACTGGAAAAAACAGAACTTGCATTCTCTCTGACCAGACTGCGTCAGGTTCTTGGCGCTGACAGCAAGCTGACACAGCTTGTCCTGGCCAAATCATCTCCTGAAGAGCTGGCGAATGAGCTCGTGGGAGGCACAAAGCTTGCTGATCCTGCTGTGCGTCTTGCCTTGTGGAAAGGTGGAGCAAAAGCGATTGCTGCATCTGATGATCCGATGATTGTTCTGGCCAGAAAAATTGAGCCAGAAGCTCGTAATCTGCGCCATCAGATGGATGATGATGTGCTTGCTCCATCACGTCAGGCTTCTGAAGCAATGGCAAAAGCACGTTTTGCCCGTGACGGTATGGCATCATATCCTGATGCAACCTTTACACAGCGTCTGTCCTTTGGGCAGGTTAAAGGCTGGAACGAAGATGGTCGCGCTATTTCGCCATTTACGTATTTCTCCGGCTTGTATGAGCGTGCCACCGGCGCAGATCCCTACAAGCTGAGCCAGCCATGGGTTGACGCTAAAGCGCATCTGAACATGAAAACGCCGTTTGATTTTGTTTCGACCAACGATATTATCGGCGGTAATTCAGGTTCTCCGGTTATTGATGCCCAGGGACATGCTGTTGGCCTGATTTTTGACGGGAATATTCACTCTCTGGGTGGAGATTTCTTCTATGATGAAAGCAATAACAGAGCAGTCGCTGTTGATAGCGCTGCTATTATCGAGGCATTGAAGGTTGTTTATAAAGATCAGGCGCTGGCAGATGAGCTGGTAAAGGGACATCTGTAAAATAGTTTGCTTCTGATCTCTGTTTCAGCAGGATGTCATATTTTATCCTGCTGAAATATTTTGTATTTATACGTTCTGCGCGGTAGTGTCAGGACGATATAAAATAAGGAGACAGCAGTGGTGGTGCGGAGCAGGCAGGACAATAAAACCGGTGTTGCTATAAGACGCCGTGCAAAACGCCCTCCTGGTGCCACTGCGCCTTCTAAAAAAAAACCCGTAAAGCCTCAGATCGCGTCTGATTCCCCTGAGCGTTTCATTAATCGTGAGCTCTCATGGCTTGATTTTAATCAGCGCGTTGTTGAGGAGGCAGATAACCCCCGCAACCCCTTGCTTGAGCGGCTTCGCTTTCTTTCTATCAGCGCCAGTAACCTCGATGAATTTTATTCTGTTCGTGTTGCTGGTCTGGTTGGTCAGGTAAGAGAAGGGCTTGCGGCGTTCTCTCCCGATGGTCTGACCCCCGCAGAGCAGTTAAATGCTGTGCGTGAACGCTCTGTTGTGCTGCTGCATGAACAGCAGCGTATATGGCTTGAGCTCAGAGCGTTGCTCGCTGAGTCTGATGTTATATTGCAGGATATACCAGAGCTTGATGACGCCGATCGTGCCTGGCTTGTTTCCTGTTTTATGGACCGGATTTTTCCGGTGCTGACACCGCTGGTTGTTGATTCAGCGCATCCGTTACCATTCATCCCCAATATGGGTCTTGCTCTGGCCCTGCGTCTGCTGAATTGTGAAACTGACGATTTCGTGATGAATGCGCTTATTCTTCTGCCTGCGCAGGTTGAGCGTTTTATTCGTCTGCCTGTCAGGGATGGTAATGGCAGCCGTAAAGTGCGCTTCATTCGCCTTGAAGATATGATAGCGTTGTGCATCGACAAGCTGTTTCCCGGCCTGGTTATTGGCGAAAGCGGCATGTTACGTGTGGTGCGTGACACGGATGTCGAGTTTGAAGATGAAGCCGAAGATCTGGTGCGCTCATATGAAAGTGCATTAAAACGCCGCCGCCGTGGTGTGGTTATCCATCTCGACATGGAAGCGTGCGTTCCCAGAGAGCTTGCATCTGCTATTGCGGCGGACCTCGATCTGCCGGATGAAGAGATTATTGTGCACCCGGGTATCATAGGTGTTTCTGACCTGAAGCAGATGATAGTCGATGACAGGCCTGATCTGCTTTTCCCGCCTTATACGCCACGCTTCCCGGAGCGTATTCTTGATTTTAACGGCGATTGTTTTGCTGCTATTCGTGCAAAAGATCTGCTGGTACACCACCCGTTTGAAAGCTTCGATGTGGTGGTGCAGTTTCTGCGGCAGGCTGCACTTGACCCTAATGTCATTGCAATTAAGCAAACTCTGTACCGTACGTCCCGTGACTCTCCTATTGTTAAGGCTCTGATAGAAGCGGCTGAAGCGGGCAAGTCAGTGACAGCAATGGTTGAGCTGCGGGCCCGTTTTGATGAGGAGGCGAATATTCGTCTCTCCCGGGCGCTTGAGGCTGCCGGTGTGCAGGTTGTTTTTGGGTTTGCTGACCTGAAAACACATGCGAAACTCAGTCTGGTTGTGCGGCGGGAAGGGAACCAGGTTCGTTCTTATGCACATTTTGGCACGGGGAATTATCATCCCATTACGGCCAGAATTTATACAGACTTGTCTTTCTTTACCTGCAAGCCAGAGCTGGCTCGTGATTCTGCACGGTTATTTAACTATGTTACGGGTTATGCGCTGCCGGCTGAAATGGAGGAAATATCATTTTCCCCTATTACAATCCGTAAGACACTGGTTGAGCAGATTAATGCTGAAATCAGCCTGGCTAAAGCAGGGAAGCAGGCCAGTATCTGGCTGAAAATGAATTCACTGGTCGACCCTGAGCTGATTGATCATTTGTATCGTGCATCACAGGCAGGGGTGAAAATTTCGGCTGTTGTGCGCGGTATGTGTTGTCTGCGCCCTGGTGTCCCTGGTCTTTCAGACAATATACGGGTGAAATCGATCGTCGGGCGGTTTCTTGAGCATTCCCGTATTTTTGTATTTGGTAATGGTCATCGTCTGCCGTCGCGTCATGCCCGGGTTTATATTTCGTCCGCTGACTGGATGACACGTAACATGGACTGGCGGGTTGAGAGTATGGTGCCGATCACAAACCCGACGGTGCATGCTCAGGTTGTCGGTCAGATTATGGTATCTAATATAAAAGATACACTTCAGTCATGGATGCTTGAACCCAATGGTAAATGGCGCAGAGTTGCTCCTGGCAGAAAGCCCTTCTCGGCGCATGAATGGTTTATGACAAACTCTTCTCTTTCCGGGCGCGGTTCGGCAGCTCATGAGGGAGGGGTGAGGGCTCCTGCCACGTTGTCTTCCTTTCAGAACCTGATGTTTGACGCATAAAGAGAAAGAGCAGAAATGCAGAATGATATTCCTCGTCGTTCGGCTGTAGTCGATCTCGGGTCGAACTCCGTCCGTCTCGTTGTGTTCGAAGGGGTATCACGCAACCCTGTTCCGATTTTTAACGAAAAAGCAGTGCTTCGTCTTGGTAAAGGGCTGACACAGACAGGTATGCTCAATGAGGAGGGTGTAACGCTTGCGCTGGACGTGCTGAAGCGTTTTCATGCCATTGCCCGTGCTATGCATGCTGATCCGTTTGAAATTCTGGCAACGGCTGCCGTGCGTGATGCAAGAAATGGCCCGGGATTTATAGATGCGCTGCGTAGCCATATGCCTGGCGTGCCCATTCGCATTCTTTCGGGCGAAGAAGAGGCTGACCATTCTGCCATCGGTGTGATGTGTGGCATCCCGGGTGCTTCAGGTATTGTCGCAGATATCGGAGGGGGCTCTCTGGAGCTGATTAATCTGACGCGTAAAGGTCGTCATGATGCAAGTACGTTACCACTTGGTGTAATCAGATTAGGAGACCGCTCTCAGGGTGATATCAAAATAGCCAAGCAGCTGGCCGATGATGATATTGATAATGTAAGATGGCTGAGTAAGCTTAAAGGCAGCACCCTTTATCTGGTCGGCGGGGCATTTCGTGCACTGGCCCGCCTGCATATTGCCCGTATGCAGTATCCTCTTAATATTATTCATTACTATACACTTGATGCTGAAGAGGCACGTGAGATGACCGGCTGGCTGTTGCATGCACCACGCCGCGGGCTTGAGCGGTTGTCAGGGTCTCCTAAAAAGCGTTTGTCAGATATACCTTTTGCCGCAACTGTGCTGCGCCGTCTGCTGAGAAAAATACAGCCTGAGCGGGTTGTGTTTTGTGTCGATGGTCTGCGTGAGGGGTGGTACATGCTTAATGTCGCCCCTGACTGCCTTGAGCAGGACCCTATGGAGGTTGTGGCGCAGGATATGTGTCTGCGGCTCGGGCGAAGCATGAAGATGCCTGGCGTGCTTCTGCGGTGGACTGATTCTTTGTTTATAAAAGAAACAAAACGCCAGAATCGACTGCGCCGTATTGCCTGTCGTATTTCAGATGTTGGTAGTCATGATCATCCTGAATATCGTGCTGAGCAGACATACTGGCGTGTATTAAGGCTGCAGGGTACCGGCTTTGATCATAAGGCCCGTGCATGGCTGGCCCTGGCCCTGGCGGTCAGATACTCTGCTGTTTCTGATGAGGCATATTTATCAACATCACGAATTTTGCTTGAAGATGATGAGTGGAATCGTGCGATAATACTTGGGCAGGCATTGCGGCTTGCATATTCTGTTGCAGGTGGAACCGCAGCTCTGCTTGAGGGGACGGAACTCGTCAGCCAGCGTAAAGAACTTGTTTTGCGGCTGAGTTCGTCATGTGTAGCAGTAAAAGGGGATAGTGTAAGGCGTGGACTGGCTAGGGTTGGTCAGGCTATGTCATTGCCAGTGCGCATTGAAGAAGCAGATTCATAAAAAATATTTGGTTAATCTGATCTTTTTTGTGCAAGATTATGGTGTGTTTTTATAAAAAAAGAATACCCTCTTTGCATCAGCAAAGAGTATTCAGATTTTAGTGGAAAAAAATCGTGTCTTCTGAAGAAATAATTGACCCGACGAAACAAAGCGATTTTTCTGTCAGGCGTATATTATTTCATCTTGTGCTGCCAGGCCTTGCTCTGGTGCTCAGTGTTCTTGCTATCGTCGTTATTGGCATGCACTCGTATAACACCACGCGAACAGGGGTGCGCACGCTGACGCATGAGCTGCTGGATGCCGTGCAGCGTTATATTTCTCAGGAAGTTTCAGATTATATCATGCCTGCCTCAGCTGGTAATATTGTTGCCAGCGGGATGATCGAGCATGTGCCTGTTGCTGTACAGAAGCGTGTCTTTTTTTCATATGGCAGCGCAATGCTGCATAATATACCACAAATTGAGTCATTCTACCTGGCCGACGCCAGGGGCAATTTTACGATGATTGCCCGGACGAAAGACAGAAAAAATATTGAGCAGACAACTCTTGAGGGAACTCAGGGGCATAAAGTTTTTCATCACATTTATTATAACAATGACGGTGTGCAGATCGGTGAGGCAAGTGATCCGGCAGGTGAGTATGATCCGCGTCTGCGTCCCTGGTATAAAGTGACGGAGCATAAAGATGCAGTGCAGTGGACACAGCCGTATCTCTTTCCGTCCAGTGGTCAGTTTATTATGACCAGTGCTTTGAGATTTAAGGGGATTGATAGTCAGACTGTTGTTTTCGCTACAAATATTTCACTTAATGAGCTGAGCGGTTTTCTTGACAGAATGAAGGTCGGTAAAACCGGTAATGCTATCATTCTGGATACGGAGGGGAGGGTCATCGCTGGCCGGCATCTGATGAAGCTGGCTAAGGAAGCTGACTGGGACCCGGCAAAGATGGTACTTAATGCCAAAACCTCGCCTATTCTGGCTATGGGTTTTGATCATTATCGTGTGCGGGGGTTCGGGCCTCGTAGCTTCACGGTTGATGGTAAGCCGTATGTTACGATGACGTCTCCTCTTAAGAATTCGTCAGAAAGCTGGGTGCTGCTGTTGTCTGCACCTGAGAGTGATTTTTCGAATTTTGCCCGTCAGAGTAGCAAACAGAGTTTGCAGTTTGCTGCTGTTATTATTGTTTTCTCTTTAATTCTTGCCGGGTTGCTGGCCCGCCAGGTGCGCAGAACAGATCGTACAGACCGATTACTTGTCGCGCAGCAACGACAGGTCGCGCGTGAGGCCGCTTCAGTTCAGCAGATATCATCAACACCGCATTTATTTGATGACCCCAGTGAACCTCTGGTCCTGACTGAGCAGCTGGCTGACATTACCGGTGCACGTCGTGTGAGTGTCTGGCGTTTTCTGCATGATGGCTCAGCGATGATCTGTGAAGATTCCTATGACAGTAAGCAGGATACACATTCCGGCGGATTTGAAATGTTTCGTCAGGATATGGAGGAGTTTTTTAAGGCCCTCGAAGATGGTGAAAATTTCTCCGTTGACGATGCGACCGGCGATACACGCACAACACAGTTTGAAAGGCTGGTTATGCGAGAGATCGGCACTGAGCGGGTCGTGGTTCATCCTGCGCGCGGAGCCGGTGAAGTTGTTGGTGCAGTAGTTCTCGAAGATGCGTCATCTGTTGGTCACCTTCTTTATTTTGTTGATCTGATATCTTCTATTGTTGCTGTGCGCTTTGCCAGTTTGTACGGTGATCGTACAACAGGGTTTAACGATGCTGACACTGGCAAAATTATTGCTGGTGATAATGATGTGCCACAGGTGGTCTCCGGGCTGAAACCACATTTTGACACCGTGCTGAATGCAGATTCAAAGGCTGCTCTGGCTGAGACTTCAGGTGTCTATCATCACGTTGCCGTGCTGGTTGTTGTTTTCACCGACCCTGTCTTACACAATGATACAGAAACAGTAGAATTGCTTCAGCTGATAGATCGTCTTGCCTGTGAAGTGCAGCGTATCGCTACAGAACAGCAGCTTTTTGCCGTAAAAATTGCCGGGCATCGTATGATCTGTACGGCAGGCTGTACAGATGCAGAAGACCCAACGGCTCTGCTGCGCATTGCCAATGCAGCCCTGTCAATGCGTGAGGCATTTATGGCCGCCCTGGCCGGCGCTAACCTTGAACCTGTCTTTACGATGGGTCTTGATTACGGGGCTGCTTTTGGTCGTGAGGTCGGACATGAGCCCAAAGTGTTTAACCTCTGGGGGCAGACAGTTTCAGTCGCCGAACTGATGGCGCAGGGGGCAGCGGGCGCGGGTACCGTTCAGGTGACAGAACGTGTTTATACTGTGTTGCGTGACCGCTATCTGTTCCGTAGCAGAGGAACCTTCTTTGCGCCTCACCTCGGTCTGAGCCGCGCTTACATTCTGGCAGCACACCGATGAGCGGGGGGGAGAGCAAACTGCCTGCACAGGGTGGCGGTGATGAAAATGATGCTATTCTTAGCGATAGCATTCAGATGCATCAGAAGCAGAGCCTCCTGCTGCGTCTTTTTTTGTGGCTGGTAAAAAAAACAGGGGCGCTTGGGCGGCTTGTGCGCCATCAGGTCTGGTTTTTTCTGGTGATGCTGGGGGCCTGCTGGGGGGTTCTGTTTGAGAGTATCAGTCAGAATGCCTGGCGACGTACAGTGCGTTATGAATTTGGCACGACCATGAACAGCGTGATTGGTGGTGGTTTAATTGCAACGCTCTTTGCAGGAACACTTACCGGCGTCGCTGCGGTTTCACAAACAATATACTGGCTTGGTGTGGCTGGTATGGCCAAAATGACCGGCTCTATCCTGATTAACGTGGTTGTCCGTGAGATAGCGCCTATTCTGGTCGGTATTTTGCTACTCGGTCGTAATGGCATGCTGTCTGTAACAGAGCTTGGCCTTCTGACAACAGGCGGGCAGATCCGTTCATTTCAGGCACAGGGCATCGACCCATTTTTGCTGCTTGTTATGCCTCGTACCCTTGCGTTCACCGTTGCCGGTTTTACGCTGGGCATAGTCTTTTCAATCGCGTCACTGTTGACCGGGTATATTATCAGTCGCGTTTCGGGAGTTGTGACAAGTCCGGTATGGTCTTTTTTTAATGATGTTATTTCTGCCATGTCTACGGCAGATTATATTATGATCCCTCTGAAATTTGTTACTGTCGGGTTTGTGGTAGGGGTTGGTTCCTGTATTACAGGGCTGACTGCGACCAGTCAGGATAACCTTCGTACGCTTTTACCTCGCGGATTTTCCCGCGGTATGTTGATTGTTATGGCTGTCAGCGTTTTGTTTAGTCTGGATTTCTGAATATGTACACACGTGCAACAGGTCCGGTTTTAGAGCTGAATAAAGCTGTTCCGTCATTTGATGAGAGTGGGTTACCACCTGTACCATTCAGTATGAAACTGATGCCTGGTGAGTGCGCTATCATAGAAGTGCGTGACAACAGCCGGGCTACCGCTTTTGCAGATATGTGCTCAGGGCTTGTCCCGCTGGTTGATGGTGCGGTTAAATTTATGGGGCTTGACTGGGCAGATTTACGCGACCGGGAGAAAAATGCTCTGCGCGGACGGATTGGACGGATGTCACACCGTCCCAGCTGGCCTGATTTTCTGGGCACTTATATGGGAATAGGCCTGCAGCAGCTACATCATACGACGCGTGATATGAGTGAGGTTGTTATTGAGGCAACACAGCTGAGTAGCTGGTTTGGTTTGCCAGGTTTGCCAGTGTTACGTCCGGATATGCTTTCTGAGACAGACCTTATCAGGGCATCCTGTGTCAGGGCATTTTTAGGTAATCCTCAGATTCTTCTTCTCGAAAATCTGCTGGAGGCATGCCCTGCTGATCTTGAAGAGGCTTTTGTTGGTGCTGTTGTTGCAGCCCGAAATAAAGAAGCTGGAGTAATCTGGCTGGTGCGTAATAATACAGTGCAAAGGCGCTATCGTCAGTTAGCCACCAGTATGTGGCGCCTTGTGGATGATGGACTCGTGGCGGTGCGGGCAGGCTAATGTTTCAGATTCGTTTACGACAGAAAGTTAAGCCATTAATCTCACTCCGATATACGGACGAGTGGGTGGGGCTCCTGGTAATACTGAGCCTGGTAGCCTTCGGTGGGGTTATCGTCGAGGCCGGGGTGCTGCGTGACTGGCTGACGCCACCGGCTATCTTACGCGTTACACTGCCCGCAGGTGGTGTTGAGGGGCTGACCGTCGGGGGTGATGTTCAGTTACTGGGGGCGCATGCCGGCACTATTCGTTCCATCAAGCTGAACCCTTCAGGCGATATGTATGTAATTGTTGACCTTGACCTGCAGGCTAAGCCCTTTATCCGTCGTGACAGTACGGCAATTATTCGCAAGCAGTTTATTGTGGCAGGGTCATCTTATCTTGATCTGAACCGGGGATATGGTGCCCCGATGAACTGGGATTATGCTGTTATCAGTGCGACGCCGGCTCCTAATCCTGGTGATATGATCACAGCAACGCTGAATGATATTAAGACGCAGATTGTTCCTACACTGGAGAGTGCGCGTCATATGATGGCTGAGCTTGATGCCACTATGACGGCTATGCACGAAGGAAAAGGCTCTGTTGGCCAGCTTCTGACCAATGATGCACTGATTAAAGATGCAGAGAAAACAATCGTATCACTCAATACGGTCATTAATCAGCTGAAGCCGATAGAAAATCAGATGGCGACTATCATGAGTAAAGCTGACGCAACGATGGGAAATGTAAAGTCGATGTCGGGTGACCTGGCAAAAACGACACCGCATCTGCCGGCAATCGCGGCCAGTGTGCAGGACAGTACAGCTGATCTGCCTGCGTTGCTGACCCAGGCTCAGACAACTCTTTACAGCCTTCAGAAACTTACAAACCAGCTGCGTGGCATGTGGTTACTTGGCGGTTCAGGGCAGCCAAAAAACAGTAAGAAAGGCTGGTTGCCACCACGCAGGGTGCAGCCATGAAAAAAATAATTCTTTCATCCGCCGCGCTGATGTCTCTCGCCGCCTGCGGTAGTACGTCACAGCCGGCACCAGCAGCTTTTGATGATTCTGTTTATGCTCAGGCAATGGATACGGGTGAGAGCGCTTTTGACCTGAAGCGCTATAAGGTCGCGATGAGTGAATATCGCACGGCCGGGCAGCAGGCTCTTAAGCGTGATGACGGTCCGGCAATGGCCGAGGCTGGTTATAACCTTGCTGTATCTCAGCTCGCGGCGGGTCAGCCGCAGGATGCTTTAAAGACAGTTCAGGACGTTAGTCAGACACTTCTTATTCGCCATGATGCGTCAGTCGTATCGTTAAAGCTGGTCCAGGCAGCTGCTTACTATCAGCTGAAAAATTATACGCAGGCGATAGAGGATGCTGCGGCGCCTATGGCTGAGGCTGATAAAGACCTTGCAGGTCGTGCAGCGCTTATTATGGGGCTGGCAGGGTATGACAGTGGTGATAATGCCGCTTTACAACGTGCATATACACGCCTTCATAATATGAAAAAGCCGGTTTCTGTTTCTGTGCTGGCTGATAAAAAAGAGATTGAAGCGCTGTCTCTCATTAAAACCAACCCGGCTCAGGCTATGTCTCTTGCCCGTGAGGTTGCTGACCTGAGACGAGATGAGGGTTCGTATAACGAAATGTCGAGAGCTCTGGCTCTGGCAGCGCGTGCGGCCAGCATCTCGGGCGATCATGCAGGTGCAGCCTCTTTATGGGCTCGTGCGGCTCAGAGTGCTGCAGCGCAGTCTGGCAGTCAGATGCAAAAAGATGCCGATCAGTGGGGGCAGCTCGCAGGTGGCATTTTATTGCATCCTCTGGCCCCGCCTGCGCAGTAAAACGATATTTTGCCTGCAGGCGCGGTATTATCTGACCTTGAAGGGCTTTGATGTGTCGAGGAAAACAGCATTGGCCCTGAGCTCGTGGGACACAACAATCAGATAGGCAATTGCACGCGTCAGCTCGATCCTTGTTGTAATATTGGGTTCGGTTGCCTCCAGACGTCGCAGAATGTTGGTTGCACGCTGTGCGGTCTGCGCTGTGCGGTCATATTTACCTGTAAAACGCTCCATACGTAGCATGACGACTTCTATCGTGCGGCGGGCTTGTGGAGGAATTTGCTGCCGCGCGAGCAGGTTTCGCAACCGTATAATGTTGAGACCTATAGTCATGGTTGCCAGGGTACCCTGAAGGCAGCCTTCAATGGTAGCTGAAGGTTTGGGTCCGGCATGACGGATCAGCCGTGAAAAGCGGTCAATGTTACGACCAATCCAGTCCCTTGTCTCCGGAATAGGATGTGCGGAGGCCAGAAAGCGCAGTTCGTTAAGCATGCTGCGGCGCATACGCCAGCGTTCACTTGCATTATCGAAGGGAAGAACAATTTTAAACACGATAATAGCAAACGCAATGCCAAGGATCACGCTGCTTGTTGAGTTAAACCAGGCGAGTTCATTTTCCCGGCCATGGTTACTGGGGGCGACAAAGTTTGGCAGCAAGAGTGTGTATGCAGCTGAAGGTAAGGCAGTTGCTGCATTACGCGCAGCCAGCCCGCCCGCAATCATCGGGAGCGCAAATGTAGCTGCCAGCGTTTCGTAGTCAGCCTGAGGAGGTATGACAATAAAAACAAGGATGGCAGAGATCGCAACGGCCCATAATGTGCCGTAAAGAAAATGTGTACTGGCCAGAACAGGGTTTTCACGCGTGGCAAACAGCCCGCAGACAATAGCCACAAACGTAATGAAAGTCAGTCCTGATGGCCAGGCAGTGATCTCCCATATCAGGCCTGCGGCGGTAATAGCGGCAAAAGCTCTTATTCCGTTATACAGTGCTTCGCGCTGGTCGTTATGTGCCTGCATACGAAAATGGAAGTGGTCACCGCGTATGACATGATGGCTGGCGTCATATTCTTTAATGGCCTGCTCAAGTTCCAGCAACAATTCATCAAGCGCGTTATGCAGAATACGGTTATCAAGTAAGGCCTGTACCTTTTCGACGCTTTGTTCTTCATTGGGCGTACTGATTTCCTGCGTCAGCGCATCGACAATCTGCTGGCGGCATTCGCCGCGCAAATGTTGCAGGTCATGCAGCAACTCCTGGACATGTTCATCAGTATCGAGGTTCTGAGTGACAGTATTAAGGAAGCTGCTAACCTGTGCTGCGGTTTTCTGAAATGCAGGCTGGTCACTGTCGAGGTACTGCAGGCGCACCGCCATGCCTAGCCCGCGGGAGAGCAAAACAGAAACTGCAGCAAGGGCAGCGCGTGCATGGTCTCCCTCATGGCCATGTGGCCCCATTTCCACTTCTGAAAACTCTATCTGATCATTGATCGAGAGCAGTGGGCCAAACATCTCTCGTGAACGGATCATTGCATTTTCAGAGCCGGATAAAAGACCGGCTACTGACACAGACACGCTACCCAGTGCTGTATGCAGTTTTTCACGGATGTTGCGGCGTGCCGTGGTTGCCAGGTTTGAACTGAAAAGACCTGCGATGGTGCTTTCACAAACGATACCAAGAACAATGTACGTGGCACGTGACATGGCAATCATAAAGACATTCTGAGGGGTCTGAATGGAGCCGATGGAAATAATGGCGCAGGTGTACCCGGCCAGCACCAAAGCATAAGAGCGAAAATTACGTACTAATGTAGCCAGCGTGCAGCATAACCCCACCCATATGCCCAGTGCAGGGAAAAACAGCCAGGCCTGCTGAATAAAAGACGAAATGAGCGTAATAGCCATGGTTACGCCCACAGCTGTACCAACAAGACGCCATCTGGCTTTGGAGAGGGATTCACCTCGTGAGCCCTGTGCTACAATCCACACAGTCATAGCCGCCCATTGCGGATCAGCCATTTCCATCCACATCGCAAGATACAGTGCGATCAGGGAGGCTACGGTGGTACGAATGGCAAAGCTAAGCGCTGGCAATGATGGCGCAAACAGCCATTTCCATTTTGCCAGTAACTTATTTTCAGACTGACTGAAGGCGTTCAGACGCTCCAGCGGCTTTATGTGCTTCAGAAGAAAGGGAAGAATGTCTGGCAAGACCTGAGGCTTTTATTCTAAGGCTGAGGAATAAAGGATTCGCCGGTAAAGTAGCCTGAATTCTGAAAATTTCCTCCGGGTATCCAGCGCATATCAGCTATATCCATTCTGAAAAGAGGGGAGGGCAGAGAGGCACAACCGCATAAAGCTCGCATAAGTTGCTTATCTGGTCCATAACAAAGCAGATCGTCGGCCTTTTTTCGGGGTGACGCAACCTGCTGTATTTTTATTTTGCAGCGACATTGGGGATCTGCAGATGTCTGGTTTTTTAGCCAACCTTGTAAATAAAGTTGAAAGCACGATTGGAAGCAGCCTGTCTGGCGTGATGCAGCAGCAGCTTCAGTCCTTTTTGCAGCCGGAAATGATTGCTAAAATTCAGGCAAAAGCTGACGAATGCGGGTTGGGCGATAAGGTCCGTTCATGGATTGGCCAGGGTGATAATCTGCCTGTCACAGCTGATGAAATCAGAGAGATGCTTGGCAGCGAAACATTACACAACCTGGTCGATCGCTCAGGCCTGCCGGCAGATGCAGTTTTGGGTGCTCTGGCACAATTTCTGCCTGAGGCTGTGCACAAAGCAACACCAGACGGCACTATTGCCGACAAATCTGAAAGCAGCAGCGTTTAATTTTTAACGTAAACGATCTGCCTGCCGGATAAATAAGCAGGACTGGCGGGCAGAGAGTTTTTATACAATATTGTGAAGAGCAGATGAGTTTAGGTGAACGTATTACACAGGCTGATGCCTGGCTTCTTGATAAAGTCTTTCAGCCTCTGGCCGACCGGCTGCCGGAGAGGATGAATGTTCTTGATGTCGGTATGAGTTTTCAGCTGGGGTCACTACTTTTTTCTGCGGCTTCAATTATTGCTGTTTTTATTTTTAACGGCATCGAAGATTTTAGTTCGATGGTGTTTAATATTCTGATCTGGGCGTTGTGCGTAACGTTTTTTATAGGCCTTTGTCGTATGCGGGCACTGGTTAAACCAGGTTATGCTAATCCGCTGCGCCATGTACTGCGCGGGGTCAGGATCGTTTCTATACCATTTACAATTTACACAATGTGGCAGGCAAACGTAACCGCCCCTCCCTTTTTTCAGGCGATGTGGTTTAACGCGCTCTCAAACCTTGTCTTTGTGATTGGCCTTTATCTGATTTCCTGTGAAATTCGCCCGCCACAGGCCAGTTTTAAAAAGGATATATGGAGCCGCCATATGGAAAAAAACGGCATCCGTTAATTTTACGGTCTTTGTATAGTGTTGTGTAGCGGCAGGAGCCCTCAGGGGTTATCCTGCTCGTGTTCTCCTTCAGCTATGCGTGCCTGTACGGCACTGCGCCACGAAGCATCAGCCGGTGCGGCATCCATAGCTTTACGAAAAAGAGCCAGGGCCTGCGGTGTGACACGGTCACTGGCGCGTGTCATGGCTTCAGCCGTGCGGGCCGCCAGCTCAGGCTCAAAGCCCAGACTGAGCGCGTGGTTCCAGGCATCAGCTGCATCTGCATAGCGGGCTCGTGAGGCTTCAGCCTGGCCAAGCAGAAGGTACCCCTGTCTCAGGCTGGGGTCATCTGTTGACATTTGTGCAAGGGTCCGTCTCATACGATCCAGAACAGCATCATTGCGAACATTCTGTGCGTGCTCTGCCGCCAGCCTTGGGCCGAGTGGCTGAGCTGGCAGAGAAGGAATACCGTTGCAAAGATAAAGCAGGATCGACGCTGCTGGCAGAAGCAGCAGGCCGCACCAGACAAGGGGAGCCGAAAGGCGCGCACTTGCCTGCGGGGCAGGCCGATCAGCGGCGAGTATACGACGCTGAATTTCAAGGCGTGCAATATCATGCTCAGCAGGTGCAATAAGGTCAGCGGCAAGGTCACGGTCAATTTCTGAGAGCTGAGCCTCATGCAAAGCGAGCGCTGAACCGCGTTCATCTTTAATCTGCTGAGAACGTCGCCAGAGCTGTGCAGCCGCCGGAGCCAGGGCCAGCAGGCTTAAAAGCAGGATAGAAAGCCAGATCATGCATTTAGTCCTTTGTCAGTTCTGCCAGTCTGGCTTTTTCTTCTTCTGTGAGAGGTGATGGCGTAACCTGTATCTTCACGCGGCGGCTTCTGACCACAAAAGCAATCACAAATCCGCACAGCAGGGCCAGAGGCGCCATCCCCCACAACAACAGCGTTGCCAGTGTAAGGGGGGGAGCCAGGCGAATGAAGTTGCCATAGCGGCTGACCATCCATTCCATAATCTGCCCGTCGCTCTGCCCCTGCGCTACATGTTCACGCACAACGCGGCGCAGGTCGCGGGCCAGGCCGGCGCTACTGTCTTCGATCGACTCATTCTGGCATACAAGGCAGCGCAGCTGTGAACCGATATGCTCAGCCCGTGCTTCCAGCTTTGGGTCAGGCAACATTTCTGACGGGTCATCAACGGCCAGCACCAGGGCAGGCGTTGCAATGACAACTATAACAGCAGCAAAAACTACGGTGATTAAACGGCGTTTCAGGGCTGAAAGCATATGTTTCATGGGCTGTTCAGTTTTGCCAGAAGGGGAAGCAGGGTCGTTTGCAAAATATCCGGGGCAAGGGGTGTCGCTGTATGCCAGCGGATGATCCCACCGGGGGTGACGAGAAAACTTTCGGGCACGCCGGAAATGCCCCAGTCAATGCCTGTACGTCCCTCACGGTCACTGCCGATGCGTGTATAGGGATTGCCTGAATGACGCAGAAAGCCCTCAGCATTTTCAGGACGGTCTTTATAGGCAATACCCCAGAGTTCGATGTCTTTTTTAATGGTCATGAGTACCGGCATTTCTGCCAGGCAGGGGATGCACCATGAGGCAAAAAAATTGACCAGAACAGGTTTGGTCATGGCCCGCAGGTCCTGCGCTGAAAAGCCTGTACCAGGCGGTTGCGCAGCCAGGGTAAAATCGGGAACGGGGCGGTTAATCACCGGTGTATTAATTCTGTGCGGATCGAAGGAGCCTTTTTGCATACCAGAGAGCATTCTGGCGAAACCGACCCCAACGATTGCAGCACCCGCCAGAGGAACACCCATAAGCAGTCTGCGGCGCAGCGGCGATGAGGGAGGAGCGTCGTGTATGTCATTCATGGTGATGTCACCGTTCTGGCTGCAGACTGAGCGCGTCGCGGCGCACCGACTCTTATCCGTCTGTCAGAGAGAGAGAGTATACCACCCACAGCCATAATCAGAGCACCAAGCCACATCCATGGTGCAAGAGGATTATAATGAAGGCGCAGCACATAGGTGGGGTTAGCATCTGTTCCGTGCTGGTCTCCGAGCACACAATACAGGTCTGCCAGCAGGTTGGTATGAATAGAGACTTCGGTTGTTGTCTGATGCTGTGCGTTAAAACTGCGACGTGACGGGTGCATCATGGCGACCAGATGACCATTGCGGCTGACTTTAACTGTTGCTGTCATGGCGGTGTAGTTAGGGCCGGGTGCCTGCTCCACCTTTTCAAGCGTCCAGTCATAACCTGCCAGATGCTGCGTAGTGCCAGGTGTAATTTCGGTAATTTTGTGCTGCGCCTGAGACATAACAGCGAGCCCCAGAACACTGATGCCCACACCTGCATGTGCCAGGGCGGTGCCAAAGACAGAGCGGGGCAGACCACGTGCGCGTTGCAGGCTGCCACTTAAGGGCATGCGAAACAGCCTGATACGTTCTGTTACATCGGTAATGCTTGTCAGAATAACCCATACAGCAGCACCACATGACAGAGCGGGGAAAACACCTGCAACCCCCCAGAGAGATATAGCAAAAGCCAGTCCTGTCAGGATGAGGGTAATCCATAGTCGCTGTATCACCGGCCAGAGCTGAGCCCGTTTCCAGGGAAGCATTGGCCCGATCCCCATGAACATAAATAAAGGGAGAGCAAGGGGGATTGTTGTCGCGTCAAAAAAAGGTTTACCGACCGAAATTGTGCGGTCAAACAGCAATGACATAAAGGGAGGATACATCGTGCCGGTTACGACAACGGCACAGATGGAGCACAGGAAAATATTGTTGAGCACAAGTGCCCCCTCGCGGGAGACCGGTGCAAAAAAACCACCTGATGTCAGAGCCGGTGCGCGGCAGGCAAACAGAGCCAGTGAGCCACCAATAACCAGGGCCAGCAGAGCAAGAATAAAAATGCCACGTGCCGGGTCATTAGCAAAAGCATGAACTGAGTTGAGGATGCCCGAGCGTACAAGAAATGTGCCTGACAGAGAGAAGGAGAACGTGGCGATAGCGAGGAGTACGGTCCAGATCTTCAGGCTTTCGCGTTTTTCAACAACTGTGGCGGAATGAATGAGTGCCGTACCAGTCAGCCAGGGGATGAGAGAGGCATTTTCAACCGGGTCCCAGAACCAGTAGCCGCCCCAGCCCAGCACATAATAAGACCACCATGACCCCAGTGCGATCCCGCAGGTTAAAAAGCACCATGCCGCAACAGCCCAGGGTCTGACCCATCGGCCCCATGCTGCATCGACCCGGCCCTCGATCAGAGCGGCGATAGCAAAAGCAAACGGTACGGCAAAGCCAACATAGCCTGTGTAGAGAATGGGCGGGTGAAAGGCGAGGCCGGGGTCCTGCAACAGGGGGTTCATACCCTGTCCATCCATCGGGGCGGGCCATACACGCGCAAAGGGGTTAGATGTTGTCAGGCAGAAGAGTTCAAAACCTGCGGCGATAATGCCCAGTACGGCAATAACCCGTGCCCGCAGAATACCAGGCAGATTACGCCCGAACGCCGCAACCGCAGCCCCGCAGATACCCAGGATAAGGATCCACAAAAGCACTGAGCCCTCGTGGTTGCCCCATACACCGGTTATTTTATACAGCAGAGGTTTAGAGACAGCACTGTTTGCGACAATGTTCTGAACCGAGAAGTCATCAGTTACTGCGGCATTGATCAGACACAGAAAGGATACCAGAAGCGCAAGCAGCTGTCCCAGAGCCAGGGCAGGCGCCAGCGTCAGGAGGCGGATGTCGCGAGTTGAGGCGCCGATAAGCGGCACAACCGCCTGTGCAAAGGCAAGAACACAGGCCAGGGCAAGGGCGTAATGTCCGAGTTCGGGGCTCAGCATATCAGTGGGGCACTCCCGGATTAACTGTGTGGTGGTATGTTACTGTGCAGCAGGAGCTGGCGGCGGCAGGAGAGATTTTTTTGCATCCTTAACCGTCATACTGTTCCAGCTGGCGGCATCAGGCGGCGGGCCAAAGCGTGGGTCCCATTTGCCCGATTTTTTCAGGGCTTCAGCCACTTCTTTGGGCATATAGGTTTCGTCATGTTTGGCCAGAACTTCACTGGCGATGAAGATACCGTTCTTCATCGAGCCAATTGCCACGACACTTTGCCCCTCGCGAAACAGGTCAGGCAATACGCCTTCATAGTTTACGGTGACGGCTGACTGGCCATCAGTGACTTCAAAGCTGGAAACAGGTGTATCCCCATGCTTTTCACGTTTAACCGAATTAGCGACAACCATACCGCCGAGCTTAACTGTACGGTCAGCTGGCTGTGCGTTCTGTGTGAGCTGTGAGGGCGTGACAAAAAAAACAATGTCAGATGAAAAGGCACGCAGCATCAGAGCCGCGGCTGTGCCAAAGCATGCTACACAGATAATAACCAGCCAGAGACGGCGTGTTTTACGGGTCATGAGACGGATTTTTTTCCTGGCGAACTGGGTTTGGCCGGCTCAAGTGACAGCAGTTTCAAACGAGCAGTTCTGAGACGTAGGGCAGCTCCCGCACTCAGGTAAAGGGCAAGAGCAATAAAAAGTCCGTAACTGGCGATAATAAATGGCAGATGTGTCATGAGAGATCACCATTGTGGCGGCGCTGGTTTGAAAGCAGGCTGCGAATACGGCTCTCCATTACAGAAGCGCGCAGACGTGCCAGTACGATGGCTGCAAACCCCAGGGAAATGCCCAGCATTGACAGAGCGAGAGGCCAGAGCATGCTGCCAGACATGGTGGGAGCACTGGTCAGAGTGATGCTGTCAGGCTGGTGCAGGGTGTTCCACCATTGTACACTGAATTTAATAATGGGCAGATCAACTGCGCCCGCAATTGCCAGGATGGCTGCGGCACGATAGCCGCGCTGCTGGTCGTCAAAAGCACGTATAAGCGTGATATGCCCCAGGTAGAGAAAGAACAGAATAAGTACTGATGTCAGGCGGGCATCCCATACCCACCAGGCGCCCCACATAGGTTTGCCCCACAAGGACCCCGTCGCCAGGCACAGAGCGGTAATACAGGCCCCGACAGGGCCGATTTCTGCCGCTGCCAGGTCAGCCAGCGGGTGACGCCACACCAGAGACAGCACGCTGCAAAGAGCAAGAGCAGCATATCCTGCTGATGCCAGAATGGCTGTCGGTACATGAATGTACATAATGCGCACACTATCTCCCTGCTGCCAGTCAGCAGGAGAGAAAAATAGCCCCCAGATCAACCCGGTCAGGGTCAGGGCAATAGCAGGCCAGGTGAGCCATGGCTGAAGCACTTTGCCCAGCCTGAGAAAGCGGCCCGGGTTAGCGTAGCGGTGAAAAAAGCTGCTGAGACGTGAGGCAGAAGAATGTGAGGCACTCAATGGTTTGTTCGTTTCGTATACTGAATGAAGGAACATTGAAGGCACATAACGAAGTATCTTTTCTGTGTCAGGAAAAAAATAGCAACTCGCGTGCAGGGGGCGTTATATCATTTTATTCCCCTTGACACGAGGCCATTATTCGTGGGCGATCTGAGCAGGCAATTATCAGGAGAAAAAGATATGCTGTTTTCTATTGTGTGCACAGATCGTCAGAATGGTTTTGAGACCCGCCTGGCAACACGTGCTCAGCACCTTGCTCATCTTGAAAAACATAAAAATATCATCCGGTTTGCAGGACCTATGCTTGATGAAGAAGAAAAGCCATGCGGTAGCCTGATTATGATTGATGTTGACAACCCATCGGCAGCTGATGTTTTCGCTGCGGCTGATCCTTACACCAAAGCAGGCCTTTTTGAGAGTGTTATTATCCGGGCTGTGAAAACAGTTTTTCGTGATGGCAACAGGGTTGAGTGAAAAATATGGCGTTCTGGCTGATTAAAAGTGAACCAGATGCATTTAGCTGGCAGGAGCAGGTTGCTAATGGTACAGAACCCTGGACCGGGGTGCGTAACCATCAGGCAAAGAAAAACCTCGCCGCAATGCGCCTGGGTGACCGCGCTTTCTTTTATCACTCAAATGTGCAGCGCGCGATTGTTGGTATTGTTGAAATCGTGCGTGAGGCTTACCCCGACCCGAGCGCAGAGTCTGGTTCCTGGGTATGTGTCGATGTTAAAACAGTGGGTGCTATGCCCAGGCCGGTGACTCTTGCTGAAATTAAGGCTGATGACTCGTTGGAGGACCTTGCTCTGGTAAGGCAGTCCAGGCTTTCAGTCTGTCCGGTGTCTGCACAGCACTGGCAGGCGCTGTGCAGTATGGGTGGCTGGAAAGAATAAGGCTCCGGCTTATTTCTGTGTCGCCAGCTGCCAGAGAACACCCGCACGTGTGCCAGAGCGACAATAGCTGAATACTGGTCCTGGCAGTGTATTCAGGGCTTCCTGCATTTCGATAACAGCATCGGAAGAGGGAGCCACACCTGACATCACAGGAATAGCATAAAAAGACAGGCCTGCCTGTGTGGCCGCGTTTGCAATAGTTTCAGCTGAAGGCTGGCCTGGATCTTCGTTGTCGGGACGTGTGCAGATGATGCTTTTAAAGCCTGCAGCACGAATAGCTGGCACGTCATCAGGTGAGATCTGAGGGGCAACTGCAAAATCCTCAGAAAGTTTTTTGTAGTGTGACATAAACAAAGCTCCGTATAAAAACTGAACTGGCCTGTATGGAGGGTGCCTGAAGAGTATGCCTCACAGGCACTGGCAGGGCATATTTATGGACCTTATTACAAGGCACGACAATAACCATATCTTTCTGGTGTCTGATGTGCAGGCACCGGGGTTGTGTTGTACCCGAAAGTTCTGTGTTATAATGCCATCGATCCGAAAGAACAGCGTGACCAGTTTCGCCACCGTTGATTGTGGCGTGCATGCAGGAGGCTGAAAGACCGCAAATGACGAACAATGACAAGGCCGGCAGTGATGTTGTCCCTCTGGCTCTGAGCACTCAGGATCTGGGCGAGCTGGAGCATGCCCTGACACAGGTTGAGGCCGGGAAAGGTGTACTTGTGCGCCTTGCTGACCTGATGGGCGGAGCTGTCGGCCATGCCGCGCGTCTTGGCCTGCGTGGACTTGGTATGGCCCCTGGTATGGAGCAGAAGCTGCGTGCTCTGGCAGAAAGTGCTGTGACCCGTGCGTTTGATATTGCTGTTGTCGGGCTGCGCTCCGGTAGTGATGCCGTGGCGGGTGATGAGCAAAGCTGGCGTAAACCGGTAACGCAGGCTGCAGTTGCAGTTTCGGGAGCTGTCGGTGGCTTTACAGGTCTGGCTGGCCTTGCCCCCGATATTGCTTTTACAACTCTGACAATTATGCGCGAGATTGCACATATTGCCCGTGAAGAGGGTGAAGATCTGTCGCAGGAAGATGCTCGTGCTGCCTGTCTGGAAGTTTTTGCGCTGAGAGCCTTCCCTAATGTGCGCGACGGGGATGAAAATGAACTGGGCTATTTCTCGGCACGGGCGTTGTTACGTGGTCGCCCGGTTGTTATGCTGATCGCTGAAGTAGCTTCACATTATGGTCTGGCTCTGGGGCAAAAGGTCTCTTTGCAGCTTATGCCTGTTGCTGGTGCGCTCTGTGGTGCATCCCTGAATACTGCTTTTCTGAATCATTACAGAGCACTCGCAAGAGCACATTTCACCATTCGTCGTCTTGAGCGTGAACATGGCCCTGTGGTGCGTGACACAGCTCTGGCACTGCGTGAGCAGGTTAAAAAATAAGCCCGCACTTAAAGCAGGAGCGCGTGACGTCATGCGCTCCTGCTTGAGAATTACCTGTCAGTCTTCCTGTATGAGCAGCGTGCCTGCCAGAGCCAGTATCATAAAGCCGCTCGATACAACTTCAGCTGTTACCTGATAATGCGGTGCAAAGAGTGACACCAGGCCACTCAGGCCAATGCCAATGACACAAAAAAGGCGCATTGTCATAACGGGTCTCTCCTTAATATGATTGCGGTCAGGCCGTTACGGGTGATGGTAAAGGCGTGCCCGCAGCAATAGCTGCTGCGTTATCAAGTGCCAGCATACACATAGCTGTGCGTGTTTCAATCGTTGCGCTGCCGGTATGCGGTGTCATGAAGACGTTTGGCAGGGCAAGAATGCGTGGGTCAGGATTAGGTTCATTCTGATATACGTCAAGACCTGCTCCTGCCAGCTGACCTGAACGAAGGGCATCAATCAGAGCCGTTTCATTAACAAGAGAGCCACGGGCCGCATTGACCAGAATACTCCCGCGCGGCAGTAAGCTCAGTGTACGGGCTGTAATGATGGGCTGGCCGTTTGATGATCCGGGCAGATGAAGCGAGAGAATATTACATTTTGGCAGCATCTCTTCGAGAGATGCATAATATGTGGCGCCTTCTTCCTGCGAGGGGTCCAGCTGACGGCGGTTGTGATACAACACATTCATTGAAAAGCCGCGTGCACGCTGTGCTACGGCCTGACCAATGCGCCCCATGCCAATAATGCCCAGAGTTTTACCGCTGACTCTGTGGCCAAGCATCTCATCCATTTCCAGAGAATGGCCCCAGCCTTTTTTCATAATGTTGTAGTATTCTGCCGCCCGGCGTGATGCTGCGATAATCAGCATCATGGTCAGGTCGGCATTGCAGTCAGTCAGCACGCCGGGTGTATTCGATACAGCAATACCACGCGCGTTAAGAGCGGCGACATCAAGGTGATCAAGGCCTACGCTAACGGTCGCAACCAGCTTGACGCAGTCTGGCAGGGCTGCAACATCATCGCCTTTTAAAGGTGTGTGATGTGTTACAAGTAAGGCCTGCGCCTGAAAACTATGTGCCAGTTCAATCAGCTCTGCGGTGTTGAGCGGATGAGCTGGTGCCGCAGGTGCTGAAAATTCAGACAGGATTCGTCGCTCTGCAGCGTCGAGCAGACGAACTGAGCGGATAAGACGAGGTTTTTCAGCAGACATATTGACCCCTGACAGATAAGAAAGCGGTAAAATTATACCATATTATAGCAGTATGACCTGAGCAGGAGATCATGGAATGGGCTCAGAATAAAAGGAAGGGTCATCCTGCGTTGAAAAATAAAATTTTTAGTGACCGTCCTGCAAAGGAATTAACAGTTAAATTATAAAGGAGCTCTGATGTGTCCAGACAGGTTCTGACACCTGAGATTATGCTGCGTGCTTATGCTGCAGGTTTTTTCCCTATGGCTGACAGTGCACAAGGGGACGAGCTGGCATGGTATGACCCTGACCCACGCGGAGTTTTACCGCTGGAGACATTTCATCTGCCACGCCGTCTGATGCGTACGGTGCTTTCAGATACCTTTGATGTCACTGTTGATCAGGATTTTCCCGGCGTGATGAGAGGATGTGCTGCTCCGGCACCCGGGCGCGAAGAGACCTGGATTAATGCAGAAATTTTTCGTCTGTTTTGTGCTCTGCACGATCAGGGGTTTGCTCATAGTGTAGAATGCCGCAGGGATGGCCGGCTTGTGGGCGGCTTGTATGGTGTTGCTCTGGGTGGTGCTTTTTTTGGTGAGAGCATGTTCAGCCGTGAGCGGGATGCCTCAAAAGTTGCTCTGGTGCACCTGGTCGCGCGGTTACAGATTTCTGGCTTTATTGTGCTTGATACACAATTTGGCACAGAACATCTGGCGCGTTTTGGCGGGCTTGAGATCCCTGCCGCTGATTATAAGGCGACTTTGTCGGGTGCTGTCCATATGTCGCCATGTTGGCGTAGTAATATCCCTCAAGAGGAATTACGAAACACAATTCGTGCGTTGCGTGGCACCGCAGTGTAAGATGAAAAAACGAGGATCGTTATGATACGTCGCCTGTCAGGCTGTAAATTTTTTCTGCCAACTGTGGCGGCATGTTTTCTGACAAGTCTGAATATTGTGAGCTGTGATATGTGGAGAGCCCGCGCTGTGGGAGCAGAGGCTGCTTCGCAGGAGCATCCGCCTCTTACACCTGCTCGTGATGCAACAATTGATTACGTTTTTCAGCCCCGCCCTCCGGCTGGTATGTCTGAGGCTGAGAAAAATACGGTTCCGCCACTGACAGACCGTCATGTGCAGCTTTTGTTTTCAGGTGATGGCGGGCTGATGCGCATTCGCTACCTTCAGGACAGCAAGGGTGATGAGGAGCGTGGTTCGGTTATTATGAACCGTAGTGCGCAGGAAATTATTATTACGCTGGATGCCCGTAAAATCTACACGCGCCTTGTACAGCAGGAAGCGATCAGAAATCCATTTTTTCTTGATTTATCAATGAAATTTACTCGTCAGGGGCAGGATGTTATCGCGGGGCAGCCCTGCACATTATGGGGAGTTGTCTCAACGCAGGGTAAGAGTAAGGTCTGCGTGACAGCAGATGGTCTTATTCTTGACTATGAAGGGGTTGATGTTGACGGCCTTAATGGTCACCTTAAGGCTGAAAAAATATCTTACGATCCTGTTCCTGCAAGTGCTTTTGAGCCGCCTGCTGGTTTTCATGAGTTTGTACCGCATAGAGGTAATGCTGAAGCAAGCGGAGGTGAAGGGGGCGGTGAGCCATCATCTCCGGACAGTTCAGCCGGCAGCGCAGGTATAACAGGCACCGGGCCGGGTGCGACAGGGTCAGAGGCTGCGTCAGAGACAGGAGAAAGAGAGGGGCAATGAGGCAGGTATCTGGTCAGGTTATAGCAGGCCTTGGGGTTTTGCTGGGCAGCATGTTTTCTGTTGCAGCATATGCACAGACGCCTGCAGTTGCGTCGTCTGCTGCTGCAGGAAAGCATGAGGCTGTATGTGACCAGAATGCGCCGTGCATTACGCCTGGCACTGATGTTGACATAGATTATGAGTTAACGTCTCCGCAAAACGGAAGCCTGCTTAAGCAGCGGATGCGCTGGCAGGTTGCCACGCTGCGTCAGCGTATTGACCCTGAGGGGAACGCACTTTTCATGCTAACCTCCTGGCCTGATCATACTCTGACAGTGGTGGATCTGGTGCGTCATACTCAGAGTGTTATGCCTGCTCCGTCACATGAGCTGACCCCTCCGGGACATCCGGCGATGATGGGGCATTATGCACGTCTTGGTTCTTCAGTTGTCGCTGGTGAGCATTGTACGCTCTGGCGCACAAAAGATTCAGATGGCTTTGTCACGGATGCCTGTTATACGGCCGATGGCTTACTGCTTCAGGTTTCGCGCAAACAAAAAATTATGGTTCAGGCTGTAAGAGTAGACCGCGCGGCTCAACCTGATAGTATCTTCAGAGTGCCGGAGGGGTTTAGTAAGGTCGCCCCTGCTACGCCGTAAGAATTTTTGAATATATGCCTTTGTTTGGGTAGGGTGCGTAAGAACGCGTAGCAGGGCTGGATTGTACGATGGGGAAGTTTACCAGGTTATTGCCCTGGACCGGGGTAGTGGCGTTGTTGTGTTTTTCATATGCCTCTGCTCAGACCGGTCATGATTATGCTGCCGGCCTTGGTGTCGTACAACAGGTGCCTAAAGGGCAGGGTGGAGTAAGTATTTGTGTTGCGTCGCCTGCTGGGGCAAAAGGTTTCCCTCTTATCATTCCTGCCGGTACAATATTTGCAGACGCAATATCCGACTACACTCCGGGTCAGGCATTTATTACAACACAGACTGTGGTGCTCACTGCTGACAGACCCTGTGACGTCGCCGATGCCTCTTCTGTCGTATCACATACGCGCCACTGGCTGACACCGCAGGTTCTTCCGCAGTTTGATACGCTGTTTCAGCCTGTGGGTGAAACAAGTGGCAATGGTGTTGATACAGGCTTTGAAGAGGAAGATATAGGTTTCCGCAGGCTTATTGCTTCAGGCGCTGTTACGGCGCATGTTCTTGATCGCCTGCATGATACAATTTATCTCACAGAAAGTAATGCCGACATAGAAGATCCGGATGCCCCTCCTGTTCCGTAAGGCATAATTTTAGTCAGGGAGAACCGCCCGCAGCGCGCCGGGTAACAGGATGGCATACGGGTTAACGTGGAAATCAGGGTTTTTAAGTTTCCCGGACAGTGAAAATGTTACTGCCAGCAGGCCGCCATTTTTTTCAGGGCTGAATAATTGTCCGATAGCCGGTATTTTACCAAGCAGACTGTTCAGGGCAAATAGCGGTACAACCGTACCATCAATATCCAGTGTACCCTGCTTCAGATTAATGTCTCCTTTCATCGTCGCCCCCAGTGCACCGTTACCAGCATTGGCATCATGAATATTGATAATGCCATCTGATAACGACACGGGCACCGAAAGGTGCGTAATTGCAAATGAAGAGGCCTTTTTACTATTAATCCAGCCATAGAGAGAGATGTTTCTCGCTGCGAGAACGATACCTGGTACTTTAGTTACTGAAAATGTGCTGACATTAATAACACCATCAAAAGGTGCTGCCGGCAAAGCGTCGTTAAATGTCCCTTCCAGGGTCGCATGTCCGCCCTCGACATCAGGAATAATGTTAAAGGCTTTGAGAAAACCACCGGCATCAGGGATATTCACAGATAAATGCCGGTTTTTAGGTGCGGGGGTCATCTGAATTGTAATGGGAGAGGGAGCTTTCATGGTGAAAAGCATTTTCTCAAGCCGCAGGCCATTATGAAAAAAACGAGCGTTAATGCTGTGCAGAGCAGGCTTGGTCTCATTATAAATCAGTGAGTCAGCCTGCAGATTTATTCTCCACGCATTCCCCGGAGGGCCATGTAATTTCCCATTCGCTGCTGTGGGGATAGAATATCCATCATTTTCTTTCTTTTTTGTATCAGGAGAAGAAGATGGCGCGGAGGCAAAAGCTGAGTCCAGCAGGGGGGAAAGATCCAGCTGTGAAGCAACAACGCTGACATCAATCGTTTTGTCTCTGGACAGAAAAGGAAGAGACAGTTCAGCGTGTCCTGAGGAACGCCCTATATGGAAAGAGGATACAACCAGCCTGGATGCTGTCTGAGAGCGCAGATTAATCTGCCCGCGAATATTCAGATCAGGTCCGTCCCCGGCGAGTTTATCGACACTGACCATATGACCATCAGCCATATTGAGTGTGGCAGAGAGTGTGGCAGGCTGCCCTGCGGCTTTATGCCACATGGGAATGAAGATGTTTGCATGTTTCAGGTCAAGGTTGAGGCTGACGATGGCGTGTTTATTAAAAAAACGCGTATAATCAACTTTCAGGTTAGCCATGCCCTCGAAATGGTTTCCCGTTACAACGCCCGCAGCCAGAGCAGAATCTGGTGTGATATGTGCATTCAGGTGGAGTGTTTCAGCAATATCAGTCGGGCTGCCAGGTACAAAATTCATCATGTAGGAAACGTCAGATGGCTGCTCACCAGCCAGTGCGTGCCCTGACAGGCTGAGTTTTTTTGTTGTGGCTTCGAGTTTAAACTGACCATCATTGACGGAGTGATGCAGCACAACGTTCTCAAGATGTACGTGTGACAGAGCTGCTCTGGCATCAACGATAAGCTGATCGGCTGTAATGTGACTTTCCAGAGGAAGACCCAGCATCAGCGAGATATCTGCACTGCCTGACGGGTGGCTGAAACTGAGCGGGTGGCGCGAGAGGAGGTGCATACGTGGCTCAGACAGCAGAGACAAAATATCCTGCACCTTGCCGTGCATACTGGCATTGATCACGCTCGTCTGATCTTTTTGATCAAGCCCGTTGATGACCATTGTACCGGAGTTAATTGTGATGCGTCCTGTTCCGGTTGTTGCCAGCGCTGCATTTTTGAGCGTTGCGATCTGGTAGCCCTGGGTAAACGTAATAGTGATGCTTTTAAGGTTATTAATTGCCAGATGTGCACTAACATCATGAAAAGGCGAAACCGGACGCAGCCAGTGAACAGTTAGCCCTGTGCCATCGACCCCGCCGTCAATATGTTTGACTTTCAGGGCACTCCAGCCGGTTTTGCTTTGTAAATCCAGAGAGACATGCAGGTTTCGGGCTGTGCCTGATGTAATATTTTTCATTACCCACAGGCGTCCGCCTTTGGCCGCACGTATAGGCCAGTAGTTACCTATCTGCGCAAATTGTAAGCCGGGGATAGAAAGCGTTGCTCCGCCTGACAGGCCTGTGGGACTTAACAGGTCGGAAATATCAAAATAACCCTGACCTGTGACCGTAAGGCCCTGATCGGGCTGGTCAGGTGCGGCAGGGTTAAGGAGGTTAAGGGTCAGTTCTTTTAATTTTAGTTTTGCTCCGACTGCGCTGGCTGAGTGATGAAGCAGGTCAGCATGCAGTGTGGCGGTACCGTGCGTGAGAAGATAAGGTAGTTTCTTTACTTCTATCGTGCCTGCACCAATATCAGTCGTCAGGTCAACTGCACCAGGTACTAGCCAGATGCTGTGCTTAACAGGTGAGAGAGTGATATCAGCACCCAGACTTACGGTGTTGTTAATCTGGGTCAGTTCTGGTGCAAGTGAAGCAAATGCCGAAGGACGGACCGGTGTGAGAGCAATATGCCATTTTGCATTATTATTTTTGGTAACAACGCCGCCTGCGTTTATAGCCAGGTGTGTCTGAGGTGTATCCTGACTGGTAATCTGTAAGGAGAGTGAACCGGTTACAGCGTTTTTTCCGTGCAGGGTTTGGACATTCAGATCGGCTTCTGCTGGGGAGAGTGTCCACCGTGTGTTTGTTTTATTGTCGTCGAGCTTAATAACAGTATCATGAAGCCTTACATGCCGGATGCTGCTGAAGCTGAATGAGTGTGAATGTTTTTTATTATGATGGTGTGTGCTGTTCGGTGCCCCGGTCAGGTTAATATCACCATCCGGTGTGCGGCTGAGATTCAGATGCGCACCTGTAACGGCAAGAGTATGTAATCTGATCTGACCATGTATTAATGATAGCGGGCTAAGTGTCGCTTCAGCCTCTTTAATAGTGTCGGCCGGTGCTGTCGGGGCACCGGGGATGAGACTGATGTTATAAATTTTAAGTCTGAGTGGAATGGCAAAACCATCGTGCAGGCTGTTCCACCTCAGCTCAATTCTGCCAAAGTCAAGGGTGGTTTTATTTTCAGGATGTGCTTTATCTTTTTGTAAGACCACAGGCAGAAAAGGTCTGGCCAGTGGTGTTATATTCAAAGGTTTAAAGAGCATATAGCACAGCAGGCTGGCCACTGCGCAGACCGGAGTAAGCAGGACAACAAGCGCTGTAACAAGCAGCGCAAAACGTAATTTTTTCTTTGCGGGACGAGGCAGGTCTTGACCAGTTGAAGTCAACGCAGCAACCCTTTGTTCTTCTCCAGGATGGTCATATGATACAACCCGCTCCACAAATTCTGTTTCATGATATCCGTCAGTTGCGTGGTTCCAGCGTCTGGCCCGATGCCAGGTGGCCGGCGGCAGCTGAACCGCAGGCCGCGGACCACTTTTGCACAGACATGGCTGATGCCCTGCGTGAGGCTGGTTATCAGGCTGTCCTTGATCAGCCGGGTGTCATGGCTTTGCTTGCCTGTCTTGGTGGCAACAGCCCCTACCTGTCTGATCTTGCCTTCCAGGATATCACATTCTTTGTGGCACTGATGCGGCAGGGGCCGGCAGAAAGTGCGGCACATGTTTTTGCTGAGCTCGATGCCTGTGACATTACCCGTGAGCGAGAGCATATTGCGGCTGTTCTGCGTCAGGCTAAGAAACGTATTGCGCTTCTGGCCGCAGTTGCTGATCTGGGTGGCTTCTGGTCGCTTGAAAAAGTTACTCAGACGCTGAGCCGTCTTGCAGACATGACTCTGGAGGTTGCTCTCAGGCATTTATTACGCGCTGCCCACTATTCAGGTCAGATAGAATTGAAAAACCCGGAGCGTCCGACCTTCCGCTGTGGAATTTTTGTTCTGGCAATGGGAAAACACGGAGCACGTGAACTTAATTTCTCCTCTGATATTGACCTTATGGTGCTGTATGATCCGTCATTATACAAGCAATCAGACGGTGTAAGACGCATTTTTATTCGCATGACCGGCGATTTAGTCAGTCTGATGGAAGCGCGCGATGCAAATGGCTATGTTTTTCGTACTGATTTACGTCTGAGACCCGATCCGGGATCAACGCCGCCTGCTGTGTCTGTGCAGGCCGCGATGGTCTATTATGAAAGCCTGGGGCAGACATGGGAGCGGGCGGCTATGATAAAAGCGCGCCCTGTTGCTGGTGACCTGGCTCTGGGGCGGTCATTTCTGGATGGGCTTCGTCCTTTTGTCTGGCGGCGCCATCTCGATTTCGCTCTGATTGATGATATTCACATCATGAAGGCCCGTATAGACCACTACCGCAAAACCGGGCGGACGGACCTTGCCTCACAGCCTGACACAATGATGGCAGATGCACAGGCAGGTATCAGCTGGCTGCTCGGGCACAACCTGAAACTGGGGCAGGGCGGTATTCGCGAAATTGAGTTTATTGTTCAGGCGATGCAGCTCGTCTGGGGCGGGCGGGACCCCGCCTTGCGGGATAAAACAACATTTGGTGCGCTTAAAAAGCTTGTGCGTTCGGCTTATCTGCCGCGTGAAGAGGCAGAGACACTGGCTCGTACCTATCGTCTGCTGCGTGACGCTGAGCACCGTCTGCAAATGCGCTCAGACCAGCAGACGCATTCTTTGCCAGATAAGCGTGAGGCGTTTGAGGCGTTCGCTATCTTTATGAATTACTCAGATGCTGAGACAATGGTGCTCGATCTGTTGCCACGCATGCGTGAAACGCGCCGTATTTTTGAACGCCACTTTGTGACGCATTCAGGAAGTCCCGAAGCGGAGGATGCACGTTTTCTGGTTGTTGACCCGAACGATCAAAAAACGGTTGATTATCTCAACCAGCAGGGCTTCAGTGCTGATCAGGCTGTTGAGGCTGCCCAGATTCTGGCGCGCTGGCAGAAACATAGTATGAGGGCTTTGCGCTCAGAGCGTGCCCAGGCGTTGCTGCGTAAGCTGCTGCCTGCTCTGCTGGGCAGCTTTGTAACCCGTAGCAACCCTCTGGCATGTCTGCGGCGTTTTGACACGTTGCTGGCGCGTCAGCATGCAGGGGTGCAGCTGCTTTCTCTTTTTGAGAAAAACCTTGTTCTGATTGATCGCATTGCAGACATATTTGATGCCTCGGCTTTTCTTGCTGATCATCTTGCCGATACCCCTTCTGCTCTTGAGGGTATACTGGAGCCTGAGCCTGAATCCGGGCGTAATGTTCGCGAGCGCCTGCATCAGCTGGCCCGTGAAGCAGAAGATACTGAAATGCTCGTGACAATGCTTCGTCCGCTTCTGCGTGGTGAGGAGTTTCGTCTTTCTGTTGCTGTTCTTGAAGGGCGGATGGATGAAGATGAGGGAGAGCGTATCCGCACTATTCTCGCTGATGCGGTGATGATTGCTTTGTGGCGTGCTGTAGAGAAAGACCATACTCGCCGGTATGGTCGTGTTCCCGGCGGCAGCATGGCAGTCATTGCAATGGGTAAAGCAGGCTCTCGTGAAATGATGCCTGGTTCAGACCTTGATCTGCTATTAGTCTTTGATCACCCGGAGGAAGAGCTAAACAGCATTATTCCTGAACGGGCTGCGGCAGCAGCAGAGGGTGCATTTTATTCTGCCCCCCGGAGTGTGACGGTATCACAATATTACACGAGGCTGGCCCACGCCTTTATTGCAGCACTGACAGCCCCGGGACCAGAGGGGCCGCTTTATGCTGTTGATATGCGGCTGCGCCCGTCAGGTGCCGCTGGTCCGGTTGCGGTGTCACGTGCTGCTTTTATGCGTTATCACCGTGAACAGGCATGGACATGGGAGCGTATGGCTTTAACCCGTGCACGCATTATCACGGCACCTCCGGCCCTGCGTCGTGTTTTGCAGGAGGACCTGAACCATATTCTTGATGGTTCGGTAAAGGAAACGCCATTCAGTGCGGGGAGTGTGCTTGAAGATGCACGGAGCATGCGGGCCAGGCTTGAGCGGGATTTGCCCGCATCAAGCCCATGGGACGTTAAAAGGCGTTCCGGCGGATTGATGGAAGTCGAGTTTCTGGCTCAGAGTCTGCAGCTGGAGGCAGTTGATTCGTCGGTAAGAGATACATGCACGCGACGTGCTTTGACACAGCTTGGTCGGGCAGGCGTATTGTCGCACGATGATGTGACACTTTTGCTGAAGGCTGACCGTATCTGGCGGCGTCTGCAGTGTCTGCTACGTCTGTTGTGTGGACCTGTGCCGCCACAGGATCTGGAAAAGGAACTTTCAGCCGGTGCTCAGGCTGTGTTGCTGCGTGCTTTACAGATGGGTAGTTTGTCTGATGTGCTGAGTGAAACCAGCGAACTGGCACATGCTGTCAGAGCATGTTTTGAGCGTATTGCTGGCATTGTAGGTGAAGAAAGCAGTCAGTAACGTATAGTGTCAAAAAAGGAGAGTGTTATGTCGCAGACGTATGTTTTGAAAGAGGGAGATACAGCTCCCGACTTTTCGATGGATGCTACGAACGGCCGGCACGTTAGCCTTCAGGGCCTTAAAGGGCAGGCTTTTGTTCTGTATTTCTATCCGAAAGCTGATACGCCAGGATGCACGAAGGAAGCCTGCGCTTTTAACGATGCTTTGCAGGCTTTTGATAAAACCGGACTTAATATTATTGGCGTTTCGCGCGACCCGATGAAAAAGCTCGAAAGCTTTTCAGAAAAATACGGGCTGGCTTTTCCTCTGGCATCAGATGCAGATGGTCAGGTGACTGAAGCCTATGGTACCTGGGTCGAAAAGTCGCTTTATGGCAAAACATATATGGGTATAGAGCGCACAACTTTCCTGATTAATGCTGAAGGAAAAATTGCGCGCATATGGCATAAAGTTAAAGTTGACGGCCATGCCGATGCAGTTGTGGAGGCTGTTTCGGCACTGTAAGTGCTCTGGCTGTTTGCCTGAAAGCTTAATAAGCGCCCGGAGCGTAGTAAGAGCCGGGTGCATAATACCCGCCCGGAGCATAATAAACGGGGCGCGGTGGCGGCGGTGGCGCTACCGGTACCACTGGCACAGCGTAGACTGGCGGTGCTGGTGGAATATAAGCAACCGGTGGAGCCGGCTGAGCTACGGGAGTACCGATCGCCGCTCCGGCGAGAGCGCCGACAGCAAGCCCGCCAATCAGAGCACCGGCTATAGCGCCGCCATTGCTATGGTGATGGTGGCGATAGGCACCCGGGCCGGGACCTCCCCATCCACCGCCGGGAGGAGGGCCGCCCCGGCCATAAGGATAAGCATGTGCAGCTGGCACGGTCGTCATCAGAGTTCCGATGACAGCAGGAAGAGCAATTAAGAGCTTTGTAACAGACCGCATGAGAACACTCCCTGTTCAGCGTTGTAACTGTTCTATGCGTATAGAAAAGACCTGACTCATGGCTTTTTGAAGGCCTGATTCTGACAGCATTTGCCTTTGTTATGAACTCTTCAGTTTTCCGTATTTTCCGGGTGTGTGTCGATCTGACTCCCTGAGGGAAGTGTCAGAACCGTCAGGAAAGTGACAAACGCACAGGCCGAAACATATACAGCAAACCAGGATTCGTGGCCGATCTGGCGAAACCACAGGGCAATATATTCTGTCGTGCCACCAAAGACCGATACAGTGATGGCGTATGGCAGAGCAACGCCAAGGGCTCTGACCTGTGTCGGAAAAAGCTCGGCTTTAACAATGGCATTGATAGACGTGTAGCCTGAGGCGATGCTCAGGGCGAAAACGATAAGGAGGAAGGCAAGCCAGGGGGATTTGATTTCTGACAGCATTGAAAAAACGGGAAGTGTGCAAAGGCTTGCCATAACACCAAAATAGATAAGCAGGGGTTTACGGCCTATGCGGTCAGATAAGGCACCAAAGGCAGGTTGCAGAAGAGAGAATACGACAAGCGAAGCTGAGGAGATCAGAGTTGCTGTGTCTTTTGGAAAGCCTACCGTATTTGCAAGGTATTTTTGCATGTAAATTGTGTAGGTATAAAAAATGACCGTGCCGCCCAGCGTCATGCCACATACGGTCATAATAGCCCGTTTGTATTTCCAGAGTACCTTCAGGCCACCTTTTTCTTTCTTCTTGTGGCTGGATTTAAAGTTTTCACTTTCTTCCATGTTTCGCCGCATCCAGAAAATCAGCAGGCCGCCAACAGCGCCAAGAAAAAACGGCACGCGCCAGCCCCATGCGGAAATCTGCTCTGGTGTCAGAAAAACATATTGCATGAGCAGCAGGATAATAAGAGCCAGCAGTTGCCCCATCACCAGCGTGACGTAGAGAAAGCCTGACCAGAAGCCTTTGTTATGTGCAGATGACATTTCAGCCAGATAGGTGGCAGAAGCCCCGTATTCACCACCAAGGCTGAGCCCCTGAACGAGGCGGGCAATGAGCAGAACAGCAGGTGCCATAAGGCCGATCTGATCATAGGTAGGGCAGAAGGCTATAATAAGCGAACTGGCGCACATTGCTGTGACTGAAACAGTCAGGGCTGTTCGTCTGCCATAACGGTCAGCAGCAGAGCCAAGAAGCCAGCCCCCGACAGGGCGCATAAAAAAGCCAATGGCAAATACTGCAGCACTCTTTAAAAGTTCAGCGGTCTGATCCCCATGGGGAAAGAAAGCATGGGCAAAATAAATTGCGAAAGATGAATAAACGTACCAGTCATAATACTCCAGAAGGTTGCCGGCTGATCCCGCAATAATACCTCTTATGCGTTGCACTGTATTCATCACATACTGTTCCGTTTTAATCTCAGTAAATTTCAGGTGCCTGGTGGGATATTTTTTTATTTTCAAGCGCATTGCGCAGTTGTTGTTTGTCGAGACTGTTTTCCCATCGTGAAACAACAATCGCGGCGACAGCATTGCCAATCAGGTTTGTCAGTGACCGGCACTCTGACATGAAGCGATCAATACCTAAAATCAGCGCCATACCAGCAACGGGAACAGAAGGTACGACAGAAAGTGTTGCGGCAAGAGTAATAAATCCCGCACCAGTAACGCCGGCGGCTCCTTTTGAGCTGACCATAGCGACAAGCAAAAGAGCAACCTGCTCACCCAGGCCAAGATGAACATTTGTCGCCTGAGCGATGAACAGGGCAGATAAGGTCATGTAGATATTGGTGCCATCAAGGTTGAAGGAATACCCCATAGGCACGACCAGCCCCACAATACCCTGCGGACAGCCTGCATTTTCGAGTTTTGAGATCAGGCCGGGGAGGGCTGATTCAGATGAGCTGGTACCCAGAACAATTAACAGCTCTTCTTTAAGGTAACGCAGCAGACTGAAAATGTTAAAGCCCACCAGGCGGGCAACAACACCGAGAATGAGGACAATAAATAAAATAGCCGTCAGGTAGAAGGTGAGGATAAGCAGCACAAGGTTGCCAATAGAGCTGACGCCAAAACGACCAACTGTAAAAGCCATTGCCCCGAAAGCACCAACAGGAGCAGCGTACATCACCAGTCTGACGACGCCAAAGACCAGCTCGGTCAGACTTTTGAAAAAATCGAGTATTTTTTCGCCGGCTTTGCCCATTTGCGCGAGGCTGATCCCAAAAAGAATGGAAATGAGCAGCACCTGCAAAATTTCGCCTGACGTGAAGGCTCCCGCCGTTGTGGTGGGAATAATGTGCATCAGAAATTCGGTAAATGTGTGAGAGTGTGCCTCAGTAACAAATGATCTGATGCTGCTGGCATCAAGAGATGCCGGGTCGATGTTGAGGCCGCTGCCCGGGCGGACAACATTGGCCACAATCATGCCAATAATCAGTGCTAGCGTGGAAAAGAGCAGGAAATAGCTCATAGCTTTGCCGGCAACGCGCCCGGTTTGTTTCAGGTCTGCCATGCCGGCAATGCCGGTGCTGACCGTCAGAAAAATGACAGGGGCGATCACCATTTTGATGAGTTTAACAAATCCGTCACCCAGCGGCCGCAATGATGTGCCAAAACCGGGAAAAAAGTAGCCAACAACGATACCGGCTATCACAGCTGCGACAACCTGAAGGTAAAGCATTTTATGACGAGACGAAGACGGTGCCGAAAGAGCGGCGGGGTCAGGCAGATGCACGCGGAAAGTTCCTGTTGTGAATTGTTATTGTTGTTGAACGGTTCTGTGCCGGATGGTTCAGTATAATCTCTAAAAAAATCCCTGTCATTGCATGGTATCATTTCACGCGGAAATGTGTGTTAATTTCGTTGTGAGCGAATACGTTTGTTAAGGGTAATGAACTGTTCTGAGAAAAGGTACGTAAGTATCAGGTGTGGAGTAATTATGTCCTGCTTTTACAGGGAATATGAACGTAAGTTTAGGCCTGTTAAAGGTATTTTTATTTGCGTCATCACAGGATAGCTGTATGCGAGGGAAGGATGTCTGTTGTTTGTTAGTGATCATCTGAGGATAGGCGCGCAATGAATGAAATCGTCGTTACGGCGCTTAAAAAGCCATATACTTTTGTTGTGCTCTCTATTCTCATTGTTGTTTTTGGTATAAGGGGAATTTTCAAAACCCCTACTGACGTTTTTCCAAGTATTAACATCCCGGTTGTTGCAGTTGTCTGGACATATACCGGCTTAATGCCTGAAGATATGTCGGGTCGTGTCGTGTATTATTACGAGCGTGCGCTGACTGCTACCGTTAACAATATTGAGCACATAGAGAGTCAGTCCTATTACGGGCGTGGTATTGTTAAAATTTTCTTCCAGCCCGGAACAGATACTGCCGTTGCACAAACGCAGATTACTTCCGTCTCGCAGACTGTGATTAAGCAGATGCCGACGGGGTCAACGCCCCCATTGATTCTGACGTATAATGCGTCTTCGGTGCCGGTTATTACCCTTCAGGTTGCCTCAACCTCGATGACGGCGTCAGAAATTTACAATATGGCGTCAAACTATATCCGTCCGGCTCTGGTGTCGGTGGCGGGTGCAGCTATTCCCAATCCCTATGGTGGTCAGCCAGCCAATATAATGGTTGACCTCGACCCGATTAAGCTGCTGGCTCATAAGCTTTCGCCGGTTGACGTTTCAAAAGCTCTGGGTAGTCAGAATATTGTGCTGCCTGCAGGTGATCAGCGTATCGGGCCATTTGACTGGATGGTTCAGACTAACGCGTCCCCCCGTGAGCTTGATGAACTTAATATGATACCGATCAAGCAGGTCGGAAACGCTGTAGTGCGCCTGCAGGATGTTGCCTGGGTTCATTCAGGTGGTCCGCCTCAGACCAACCTGGTGCTTGTTAAAGGGCAGCAGGGTGTTCTGATCGTTATTATGAAAAGTGGTGATGCTTCTACGCTTGAGGTGGTTGCGGGTGTAAAGGCCCTGCTGCCGGGTATTGTCAAAACCCTGCCGCCGGGTGTCAGTATCAAAATCCTTAATGACGCCTCTACATTTGTGAAGGAATCTGTTCAGGATGTGTTGCGTGAAATGTTCACAGCAGCGTGTCTGACAGGTCTTGTGGTATTGCTGTTCCTCGGATCGTGGCGTTCGACAGTGATTATTGCCACGTCAATTCCGCTGGCAATGCTGTGCTCGATTATCTGCCTTGGCTGGGCCGGGCAGACCATTAACGTTATGACGCTTGGCGGTCTGGCGCTCGCGGTCGGTATTCTTGTCGATGATGCCACCGTGATGATTGAGAATATTGATGCGCATCTTGAAATGAATAAAGATCTGGAAACCGCTATTATCGACGCGGCTAACCAGATTGTTATTCCGACATTCGTTTCGACATTGTGTATTTGTATTGTGTGGACACCGCTGTTCCAGCTGACGGGGGTTGCCGGCTGGCTGTTTATGCCAATGGCTGAAGCCATTGTGTTTGCCATGATCGCCTCGTTCATTCTGTCCAGAACGCTGGTGCCAACTATGGCAAAGTTCATGCTGGCGGCTCAGGTTGAAGCCCACCGTGCACATGCGGGTGAAGCGCCGAAAACATTTTTCGGTCGTTTTCAGAAGGGCTTTGAGCGTCGTTTTGAAGCTTTTCGTCACGCCTATTACCGCCTGCTGAAATATCTGGTGAGTGTGCGTACCAGTTTTATACCGATCTTTGTTTTGTGCTCTGTGCTGTCAATGGGGCTTTTGCTGGCTGTCGGGCAGGACTTCTTCCCTGAAGTGAACTCTGACGCGCTGGCTATTCATATGCGTGCGCCGCTGGGCACAAGGCTGATGGAAGCCGGCAAAATTTCCGAGCTTATTAATCAGGAGATCGAGCGCACACTGCCTGGTCAGGTTGAGGGTATCGTTGATAACTGCGGTCTTCCCTTCAGTGCGCTGAACCAGGCATTTATCCCTACACCTACGGTTGGTACACAGGACTGTGACCTGACGGTATCACTGAAAAACTCTGAGGCCCCGGTCGCTGAGTATCGTCGTCTGATCCGTCGTAATCTTATGGAGAAATTTCCAGGTACACAAATTTCTTTCATGCCTGGTGATCTGACCTCAAAAATTCTGAATTTTGGTTTGCCATCACCTATTGATGTGCAGATCGTCGGTCGTAATCTGACGGATAATTTTAAGTTTGCTAACCGGCTGGCTGAGCGTTTGCGCCATGTTACAGGGCTGACGGATATTTCGGTGCAGCAGCCTATGACAACGCCTACACTGCGCATTAACGCACGGCGTACATATGCGCTTGGTACAGGGATTACGGAATCTGATGTCGCTAACAATGCGCTGGTGTCACTCTCAGGCAGTTCACAGGTCGGTCAGGTTTACTGGCTTGATGTTACGACTGGTGTCTCGCATCTGATTGATATTCAGACGCCGGCTGCATTTTTGCAGACCATGAATGACCTGGAGCTTACACCGGTTGATAAAGGTGACGGTAACCCTTCAGGTAAAAATATGCAGATTCTGGGGGGGCTGAGCCATATTGAGCAGACAGGCACCCCGGGTGAGGTTGCGCATTATAATATTATGCCCGTCTTTGATATTTATGCCTCAAATGAGGGAGTTGATCTGGGTAAAGCCTCGCGTGATGTCGAGCAGATTGTTGACCAGGAGCGGATCAATCTGCCTCATGGTTCGTCTCTTGTCGTGCGTGGGCAGGCAGTTACAATGAACAGTGCATATGTGCAGCTGATTGCTGGTCTGGCGATGTCCATTCTGCTGGTTTATCTGCTGATCGTTGTTAACTTTCAGTCATGGCTTGATCCGTTTATCATCATCATGGCCCTCCCGGGGGCGCTGGCTGGCATTTCATGGAGCCTGTTTCTCACGCATACAACATTGTCTGTGCCGGCTCTGACCGGGGCGATTATGTGCATGGGCACGGCCACCGCAAATGCTATTCTGGTTGTAGCGTTTGCCCGTGAAAGGCTTGATGAGCATGGTGATGCGGTTAAGGCTGCTCTCGAAGCCGGGTATGAGCGTATTCGCCCTGTGCTGATGACTGCACTGGCCATGATTATCGGTATGTTGCCGATGTCTATGAGTAATTCACAAAATGCGCCTTTAGGTAAAGCCGTTATGGGCGGGCTGATTGTTGCAACTGTTGCGACATTACTGTTCGTCCCCTGCGTTTTTGCCTTGTTACACAATCATAAAAAGACAGAGCTGAAGAGCGAGGGAGAGAGCTGATGAGTGCGCATGATCAGGGGCCGCACGGCAGGCATGACTCAAACCCGGGGCAGCATTCAGTTTCCCCTGCAAAACGCCGGCTCTGGGTGTTTGTTGTCGGGGGTGTTGCTGTGGGGCTGGTCGTTATCGGCCTTGTGCAGCGGCATATGCAGTATTCAAAACTGATTGATGAAACAATTCATCAGGCTGTGCCGGCTATACAGGTTATTTACCCGCAGGAGGGGCCGTCAGAGCGTACGTTGTCTCTGCCCGCTAATGTTTCGGCCTGGTATCAGGCTCCTATTTATGCCCAGGTCTCGGGCTACGTGAAAATGTGGTATAAGGACTTTGGTGCTGTTGTGAAGGCAGGTGACGTACTTGCCGAAATTAACACGCCAGGCCTTGATGCGCAGTATTCCGCAGCGCAGGCCCGGCTGAATGTTGCCAAAGCCCGGTATAAACTTGCTGAAATTACAGCTGCCCGCTGGAAGGCTCTTCAGGGTACGCAGGCCGTCTCACGTCAGGAGGTTGACGTGCAGGCCGCGAATGCTGCGGCTGAAAAAGCTGAGATGGAGGCCGCGGGCTTCGATGTCGAGCGCTTTGCTGCGCTGGAGAACTTTAAGCGTATTGTCGCCCCGTTTGATGGTGTCGTTACATCGCGTTTTGCTAACGTAGGTGACTATGTTAATGCCGGCCGCGGTGATGTGGATTCACAGGGGCAGGCGACAGAACTTTTCAGTGTTGCTGATGTGCATGCTATGCGTGTTTTTGTCGCTGTCCCGCAGGATTACGCTGATGTTATAGGGCCAGGCCTTCAGGCTGATCTGGTTCTGCCGCAGTATCCTGATAAAGTGTTTAAAGCAAAATATCTCACAGCAGCGACGGCGTTTAATTCTTCTACCCGTACCGTGACCACTGAGCTCACAATTGATAATAAAACCCGTGAACTGTGGCCTAATTCATATGCGACAGCGACATTCCGTGCCCCGGGAGATTCAAATATTCTGATCCTGCCGCTGGGTGCGCTTATTTTCCGCGCGGAGGGTACGCAGGTTGCGCTGGTTGATGATACCAACCATGTGCATCTTGTGAGCGTTACAGTGGGTACAAATCTTGGATCTACCCTGCAGATTTTACGCGGTGTTAAAAAGACCGATCGTGTCATTAATAATCCTTCTGCCGGCATTCTTGACGGTCAGGAGGTGCGTGTTGTTCAGGGCACGCCAGGGTATAATGCTCCTCCGGTTAAGCCCGTGGCGGCCTCCGCTGCAGCAAAGGCTAATGCGGCAAAGCAGACAGAAAATGTAAGAGCTCTGCCTGATGATAATGCACCAGTACCTGAAGCCGGAGGTCGTCAATGAAATGGGGCGGAAGGTCATATAAAATGATGCGGTGGGGGCTTGCTGCTCTGTCACTGACAACGGCTTTGTCTGGCTGTGACCTTGCTCCCCGTTATAAGCCTGAACCTCTGAAGCTGCCGGCAGGCTGGGGGGATGCGAAGTTTTTAACGGATGCCCGCCCGTCTGACGCAGCTCTTCGTTCTGACTGGTGGGTCATGTTTGGTGACCCGCAGCTGGATGAACTTGAGGCTCAGGCTATGCGCCTTAACCCTGATCTGCAGGCGCAGGCTGAGGCTTTTTTGCAGGCGCGTGACGCTGTTGCTGAGGCTAAATCGCATTTGTACCCGCAGCTCAATGGCAGTGCGAGTGCACAGAAAAACAAAAGCTCTCATCACAGGCTCTGGCGTGGTGGAACTGCCACCGGTCCTACCTATATGTCGTCTGAGCAATATTCAGCTGTGGCGACATGGGAGCCTGATTTCTGGTCGGCTATCCGTAACAGAACCCGGGTTGCCAAGCAGCGCGCGCAGGCTATAGCCGCAGATTATGCGCTGGCACGTCTCAGCCTTCAGGCTGAACTGGCCAGTGATTATGTTCTGTTGCGCGGGCTTGATGTGCAGGATGCGGTGTACAGGGATTCGATAGGTTACTATAAAACAGCGGTGCAGATTACTAAGCTGCGTCTTGTTGGTTCTATCGCTCCTGGTATGGATGTGTCACGTGCTGAGACGCAGCTTTTCACGACCCAGGCGCAGGAGACAGACATTCTCACTCAGCGTGAGATCGTTGAGCATGCTATAGCCGTACTTGTGAATAAGGCTCCGGCAACGTTTCATATTGCGCCGGTGAATAAGTTTGCTTTTGCTGATGTTGAACTACCCGTTGCCTTGCCTGCAACACTGCTGGAGCGTCGTCCCGATGTCGCCTCAGCTGAGCGGGGCATGGCCCAGGCGAACAGGGCGATTGGTATTTCAAGGGCTGCATTTTATCCTGATGTGTCATTTAACGCGATGACCGGATTTATGGATAACGGGTTTGATCTCGCGTCTCTGTCTAACTCTATGTACCAGTATGCTGTGCAGGCATTGCTACCTTTGTTTACCGGCGGGGCGCGGCGGGCTGAGCTGCAGCGTAGCTGGTCGCAGTATCGCCAGCAGGAAGATCTGTACAGAAGCGTTGTGCTGAGCGCTTTTCAGGAAGTGCAGGATAATCTTTCCAGGACAACGCGCCTGAAGGTGCAGCAGCAGCAGCAGAGTGGCGCGGTTAATGCCGCGTTGCGCACGCAGACGATGACAATGGCGCTTTATACAGGTGGCCTTACAAACTATCTGGATGCAGTGGTCGCGCAGATTGCAGCACTTGAGGCGCGTATTAAACTTGTGCAGGTTCAGACCCGGGCCTTTGATGCGCGTGTAGAGTTAATTCGTGCGCTGGGCGGGGGCTGGTCACGGAGCGAACTGCCTGGCTCTCATGAGCTGATGCCATTTGGCGTTTTGCAGTATGAAAAGCTTCATCACGCAACGCCCGTCGGCGGTATTGGCACGCAGACAGATGCACGCTCTGCTGATCTTACTGGTGAAAAAAAATAGCAGATTTGCTTGACCTGTTTTCAAAAAGCCGCTAAGGGCGGCACTCTCAACGGAACGTGGGAGGCTCGTGCGCGGTATGCGCTGAGCCGCTGACCACGGTTCGGGTTCAACGATAAGGAGTCCCGGATATGGCCAAAAAAGTTGTTGGCTACATCAAGCTTCAGATTCCTGCTGGTAAGGCTAATCCTTCACCGCCAGTAGGTCCAGCGCTCGGTCAGCGCGGTCTGAACATCATGCAGTTCTGTAAAGAGTTCAACGCCAAGACACAGGGTCTTGAGCCAGGTATGCCGATCCCGGTTGTTATTACAGCCTATGCAGACCGTACGTTCAGCTTTATTACAAAAACACCGCCAAACACATACTTCCTGCTGAAAGCTGCAAAGGTTTCAAAAGGTAGCCAGACTGTTGGTAAATCAGCCAACGTTGGTAAAGTGACGATGGCGCAGCTTCGTGAAATTGCGGAGCAGAAGTTTAAAGACATGAACGCTAATGACATCGATGGTGCAGTAAGCATGCTTGCTGGTTCTGCTCGTTCCATTGGTCTGACGGTGGAGGGCTGAGATTATGGCTAATAAGCGTCTCAAAGCTGCTCAGGCAAAAGTAAACGGCGATCAGGCTTATGGTCTGGATGAAGCTATTGCTCTCGTAAAAGGCAATGCAACAGCTAAGTTTGACGAAACAATTGAGATCTCCCTGAATCTGGGGATTGATCCGCGTCATGCTGATCAGATGGTCCGTGGTTTTGTTTCTCTGCCAAATGGCACAGGTAAAACGCTGCGCGTTGGTGTTTTTGCCCGTGGTGCAAAAGCAGAAGAAGCTCAGGCTGCCGGTGCTGACGTTGTCGGTGCAGAAGACCTGATGGAAAAAGTGCAGGCTGGCGAAATTGCTTTCGACCGCTGCATTGCAACGCCTGACATGATGGCTCTGGTTGGCCGTCTTGGTAAAATCCTCGGTCCACGTGGTCTGATGCCAAACCCAAAGCTGGGTACGGTTACCATGGACGTTAAAGGTGCTATTGAAGCTGTTAAAGCTGGTCAGGTTGAATACCGTGCTGAGAAAGCTGGTATTGTTCATGCTGGCGTTGGTAAAGCATCTTTTGATGCAGCGAAGCTTGCTGAAAACGTTCGTGCATTTGTTGATGCCGTTCAGAAAGCACGTCCGTCAGGCGCTAAAGGCACATACCTTAAGAAGGCAGGTCTGTCTTCTACAATGGGTCCTGGTGTCAGCCTTGATGTTTCAGCTTTCGCTGGCTGAGTAAAAGAATGACGTTGCGTCGGTATATCTGGCGTGACATCTCAGGGAAGCTGGTATATTCAGCTTCCTGACCTGTCCGAGACCGCATGTGGTTAGACCTTAATAGGCCCTGAGGCCTGCAGGTGGTAAGACGGGGATGCTGGTTGTCTATCGTTTTTTACGGTAGCTCCGGGATTCCGTTTAGAGGGCAGGCGAGCAGAGCTTTGCGGTGGTCGTAAAGCTCTATGGGCAACCCGTTCTGACTGAACATGTGTCAGGCGGAACAAGACGGAGACGGGATTTGAACCGTACGGAAAAGCGGGACTTCGTTGCTTCCCTCGCCACCGTGTTTGCCGAAACGTCAATGGTTGTGGTCACCGAAAATAAAGGTCTGACCGTAGCCGATGTGACTGATCTGCGACGCAAGGTGCGTGAAGTGGGTGCTTCGTACAAAGTCACGAAGAACCGGCTGACAAAACTCGCCCTGGCTGGTACCCAATTCGACGGAATCAGCTCGCTGCTGAAGGGTCCTACCGCGCTTGCGTGGTCAGAAGATCCGGTCGCTGTAGCGAAGGTGATCGTTGAGTTCGCCAAAACCAATGACAAGCTTGTGGTGCTTGGTGGATCACTTGGTTCTCAGGTCCTTGGGGCCGATGGAATCAAGGCTCTTGCTGAGCTGCCATCTCTGGATGTGCTGCGTGCACAGCTCGTGGGTCTTATCTCCACGCCTGCTACACGTATTGCTGGTGTCACTCAGGCACCGGCTGGCCAGCTTGCTCGGGTTTTTGGGGCCTATGCCAAAACGGGTGAGGCGGAAGCTGCCTGAAATTACACGCCGTCTGGTGTGTGATGTCTTTTTTCTGAAGTGTGGCCTCCCTCATGCTGAGGTCGCATTTTGTAAACCAGTATTTATATAGAGAGTCTAAATCTATGGCTGATCTTAACAAGATTGTTGACGAACTGTCAGCTCTGACCGTTCTCGAAGCTGCTGAACTGTCAAAACTCCTCGAAGAAAAATGGGGCGTTTCTGCTGCTGCTCCGGTTGCAGTTGCTGCTGCTGCTGCTGCTCCTGCCGCTGCTGCTGAAGAAAAAACAGAATTCGACGTAATTCTGACCAAAGCTGGCGACAAAAAAATTAACGTCATTAAAGAAATCCGTGGTATCACGGGTCTCGGTCTGAAAGAAGCTAAAGACCTGGTTGAAGGTGCTCCTAAAACCATTAAAGAAGGCGCTAACAAAGACGAAGCCGAAAAAATCAAGAAACTTCTTGAAGACAACGGCGCAAGCGTCGAAATTAAATAATTTCCTGTATTTTACTTTCTCTGAAAGTAAAGTAACTGGAAAAGACTTTCGGGTGGGGGCTTTGGCCTCTGCCCGTTTGCCTGTTCAGATCTTTATTGAGTCTGATTGGGTATGGTAGTTCTTTTTGTGGTAACACAAGGGCGGTCGGACCCTCTGATCTGTCTTCGGGGCAGATCTGATGATCCGAGAGCAACGGCGGGCAGGAGCGAAGATGAACGCAATTACTAAATCGTTCACAGGACGGAAGAGGATTCGCAAGAGTTTCGGGCGGATTCCCGAAGTCGCTCCGATGCCGAATCTGATCGACATACAGCGTGCGTCCTATGAAGCATTTCTTCAGGCTAATGTGTCGCCTGATTCGCGCACACCGACTGGTTTGCAGGAAGTTTTCCGGTCGGTATTTCCGATCAATGACTTCGCAGGTCGGGGGCGTCTTGAGTTTGTAAATTACGAATTTGAAGAACCAAAATATGATGTTGAAGAGTGCATTCAGCGTGGCCTGACTTATGCAGCGCCCCTGAAAGTTATTCTGCGTCTTATTGTCTGGGATCTTGATGAAGATACCGGCTCACGTTCTATTCGTGATATTAAAGAGCAGCCCGTGTATATGGGTGACATGCCGCTGATGACCGATAACGGTACGTTTATCGTAAACGGTACAGAGCGTGTTATCGTCAGTCAGATGCACCGTTCACCAGGTGTGTTCTTTGATCACGATAAAGGTAAAACGCACTCTTCAGGTAAATATCTGTTTGCAGCGCGTGTTATTCCTTACCGTGGTTCATGGCTTGACTTCGAATTTGACGCAAAAGATCTGATTTACGTTCGTATTGACCGTAAACGTAAGCTGCCTGTTACCACGCTGCTTTATGCGCTTGAGAGCGATCGTTCTGTTGCTGCACGTGAAGCTAAGCTGGCTGAAGGTGGTGATGTTGACATTCTCGATATCAAGGGGATGGACGACAACGAGATCCTGGCAAGCTTCTATGGTACGGTGAAATTCACCAAAACCCCTAAAGGCTGGGCACGTCCTTTCGATGCGGAATCATTCCGTGGTCTTAAGCTGCTTGCACCGCTGGTTGACGCCGAGACGGGTGAGGTTGTTGCTGAGGCAGAAGCTAAGCTGACAGCCCGTGCTGTTCGTAAAATTGCTGAAAAAACACGTGAAGTTCTTGTCGGTGACATTGATCTGATCGGTCGTTTTATCGCCAGTGATATCGTCAATTACGAAACCGGTGAAATTTACGGCGAAGCCGGTGAAGAAATCACCGAGGCACGTCTCGCAGCTCTTGAGGAAGCCGGGATTACCGAATTCCCTGTGCTGGCAATTGATGCAGCGAATGGTCCGTGGATCCGCAACACGCTCACAGTTGACAAAAACAGTTCACGTGATGAAGCGTTGATCGATATTTATCGTGTTATGCGTCCAGGTGAGCCGCCGACGGCTGAAACCGCTGAGGCTATGTTCCGTGGTCTCTTCTTTGATGCTGATCGCTATGACCTGTCATCTGTTGGTCGTGTAAAACTCAACATGCGCCTTGATCTGGATGCTCCGGATGATCTGCGTGTGCTGCGTAAAGAAGATATTCTGCGCACCATTAAAGTGATGTGCGACCTTAAAGACGGTCGCGGTCAGATTGATGATATTGATAATCTGGGTAACCGTCGTGTTCGCTCTGTTGGCGAGCTTATGGAAAACCAGTATCGTATCGGCCTGCTTCGTATGGAGCGCGCGATCCGTGAGCGTATGGGCTCAGTCGATATTGACACTGTTATGCCGCATGACCTTATTAACGCAAAGCCAGCTGCGGCTGCTGTGCGTGAGTTCTTTGGGTCATCGCAGCTCAGTCAGTTTATGGATCAGACCAACCCGCTGTCAGAAGTAACGCACAAGCGTCGTCTTTCAGCGCTTGGCCCGGGCGGTCTTACCCGTGAGCGTGCCGGCTTTGAGGTGCGTGACGTTCATCCAACACATTACGGTCGTATCTGCCCGATTGAAACGCCTGAAGGCCCGAATATTGGTCTGATTAACTCTCTGGCAACTTATGCCAAAGTGAACAAGTACGGCTTCATTGAAACACCTTATCGTCTTGTTAAAGATGGCGTTCTTCAGGATGGCTGGAAATATCTTTCCGCTATGGAAGAAGAGAAGCTGGTCGTTGCACAGGCTGATGCGAAGCAGGATGCTGCTGGTGCACTGACTGATGAGCTGGTTTCTGTTCGTCGTGGTGGTGACTTCCGTCTGGTGGCGCCAACTGACGTGACAGCCTGTGACGTTTCACCAAAACAGCTGGTTTCAGTTGCTGCTGCGCTCATTCCGTTCCTTGAGAACGATGACGCAAACCGTGCACTGATGGGCTCAAACATGCAGCGTCAGGCTGTGCCGCTGGTGCGCTCTGATGCGCCTCTGGTTGGTACGGGTATGGAAGCTGCTGTAGCTCATGACTCAGGTGCCACGATCGTTGCAAAACGTGATGGTATCGTTGACCAGATTGATGGTGCCCGTATCGTTGTGCGTGCAACAGATTCTTCTGGTGCGACACAGGGTGTAGATATTTACCGTCTGCGCAAATACTCGCGCTCTAACCAGTCAACCTGCATTAACCAGCGTCCGCTGGTGCACGTAGGTAATCTGGTAAAAGCCGGTGATATTATTGCTGACGGTCCGTCAACCGAGCTTGGTGAACTGGCTTTGGGTCGTAATATTCTGGTCGCGTTTATGCCCTGGAATGGTTACAACTTCGAAGATTCAATTCTGATCTCCGAGCGTATTGCGAAAGATGACGTTTTCACCTCGATTCATATCGAGGAATTTGAAGTCATGGCTCGTGATACGAAGCTGGGTCAGGAAGAGATTACCCGCGATATTCCTAACGTTGGTGAAGAAGCGCTCCGCAATCTTGACGAGGCAGGCATTGTATATGTCGGTGCTGAGGTTAACCCTGGCGATATTCTGATCGGCAAGGTAACACCAAAGGGTGAAAGCCCGATGACACCAGAAGAAAAACTTCTGCGTGCGATCTTTGGTGAAAAAGCTTCTGACGTCCGTGATACGTCTCTGCGTCTGCCGCCAGGTACGACGGGTACGGTTGTTGATGTGCGTGTGTTCTCTCGCCGTGGCGTTGATAAAGACGAGCGTGCGATGGCAATCGAGCGCGCAGAAATTGAACGTCTGTCTAAAGATCGTGATGATGAGCGTGGTATTCAGGAGCGTTCATTCTACAGCCGTCTGAGCGAAAAGCTTGTCGGTCAGGTAGCTGGTGCGGGCTATAAAGGCATTCGTTCTGGCACGGAAATTACAGCTGAGGTTCTGGCTGAGCATCCTCGTGGTGCATGGCGTCACATCGTCGTTGATTCTGATACGGTTATGGCTGAGCTGGAAGTGCTGCGTCGTGAGTTCGATGCATCAATTCAGAAAATTCAGGCACGTTTCGAAAGCAAGGTCGAGAAGCTTCAGCGCGGTGATGAGCTGCTCCCTGGCGTTATGAAAATGGCTAAAGTCTTTGTTGCTGTGAAGCGTAAGCTTCAGCCTGGTGACAAAATGGCCGGCCGTCATGGTAACAAAGGTGTGGTTTCCCGGGTTGTTCCGGTTGAGGATATGCCGTTCCTTGAGGATGGTACTTCGGTCGATATCGTTCTGAACCCGCTGGGTGTGCCTTCACGTATGAACGTGGGGCAGATTCTCGAAACACATCTTGGCTGGGCATGTGCTAATATTGGCCGCGGCATTGGTGATCTGGTTGATGAATACCAGCGCACAGGTGAGAAACGCCAGGAACTGCTTGATTCACTCAAAGATGTTTATGGCGAGAAAGTCTATGATGACGCTATTGCCAATATGAACAATAATGAGCTGATAGAGCTGTCGAATAACCTGCGTAAGGGCGTTCCAATAGCAACACCTGTGTTTGACGGTGCGTCTATCCCTGATATCGAAGCGATGCTTGAAAAAGCAGGCCTTGATAAATCAGGTCAGTCTCAGCTGATTGATGGTCGTACAGGTGAACCGTTTGAGCGTAAAACCACAGTTGGTTATATTTACATGCTTAAACTGCATCACCTTGTCGATGATAAGATCCATGCCCGTTCTATTGGTCCATACTCTCTGGTAACGCAGCAGCCTCTGGGTGGTAAAGCTCAGTTTGGTGGCCAGCGCTTCGGTGAGATGGAGGTCTGGGCACTTGAGGCTTATGGTGCTGCTTACACACTTCAGGAAATGCTGACGGTGAAATCGGATGACGTCTCCGGTCGAACCAAAGTGTATGAAGCGATTGTGCGTGAGCAGGATGACTTTGAAGCGGGTATCCCTGAAAGCTTTAACGTTCTGATCAAAGAGCTCAAATCTCTGGGTCTGAATGTTGAGCTGGAGCAGGGGGCTGAGTCAGAGTGAGCGCACCAGCTTTAACAGCCGCTATTCTCAGTTTTTGTTTTGCAGAAGTAGCCGGGGCAAACACCCCGGCTGCTTTCACTTTCCCTCTGGGGGCTTCAGCACATGAATGAACTCATGAAAATCCTTGGTCAGACCGGCCAGGCGATGACCTTCGATCAGATTAAAATTCAGCTGGCATCACCGGAGCAGATCCGCTCCTGGTCTTACGGTGAAATTAAGAAGCCCGAGACGATTAACTATCGTACGTTCAAGCCTGAGCGTGATGGCCTTTTTTGTGCCCGTATTTTTGGTCCTATTAAGGACTATGAGTGCCTTTGCGGTAAATATAAACGCATGAAGTTTCGCGGTATTATCTGCGAAAAATGTGGTGTTGAAGTTACTCTGGCAAAAGTACGCCGTGAGCGTATGGGCCATATCCAGCTGGCCAGCCCTGTTGCACATATCTGGTTTTTAAAATCTCTGCCTAGCCGTATCGGTCTTATGGTCGATATGACGCTGAAAGATCTTGAAAAAGTTCTTTATTTCGAAAACTATCTTGTTCTTGAGCCAGGTACATCACCACTGAAGCAGTACTCTCTGCTGACTGAAGACCAGTACCTTGATGTTCTTGATGAATATAGTGAAGAAGGCATTGAGGTTGGTATCGGTGCTGAGGTTATTAAGAAGGTTCTTGAGCGTATTGACTGTGATGCCGAAAAGGTACACCTGCGTCAGGAACTGAAAGAAACCTCCTCAGAAGCAAAACGCAAAAAACTCGTTAAGCGTCTGAAACTGGTTGAAGCTTTTGCAGAAAGCGGTTCACGTCCTGAGTGGATGGTGCTTGACTATGTTCCGGTTATTTCACCTGAGCTGCGTCCACTGGTACCACTTGATGGTGGCCGTTTCGCAACATCAGATCTGAATGACCTGTATCGTCGTGTTATCAACCGTAATAACCGTCTGAAACGCCTTATGGAGCTGCGTGCGCCCGATATTATCGTGCGTAACGAAAAACGTATGCTTCAGGAAGCCGTTGACGCTCTGTTTGATAACGGTCGACGTGGCCGTGCCATTACTGGTGCGAACAAACGTCCGCTGAAATCTCTTTCAGATATGCTGAAGGGTAAGCAGGGTCGTTTCCGTCAGAACCTTCTTGGTAAGCGCGTCGATTATTCAGGCCGTTCAGTTATTGTGGTTGGTCCGGAGCTGAAGCTTTATCAGTGCGGCCTGCCCAAAAAGATGGCGCTGGAGCTGTTTAAGCCCTTTATTTACTCCAAGCTGGAGAAATATGGTCACGCGACAACCATTAAAGCTGCAAAGCGTATGGTTGAGAAAGAGCGTCCGGAAGTGTGGGATATCCTTGAAGAGGTTATCCGTGAACATCCTGTTATGCTTAACCGTGCACCAACATTGCATCGTCTTGGTATTCAGGCGTTCGAACCGATCCTGGTCGAAGGTAAAGCTATCCAGCTTCATCCGCTCGTCTGTACAGCGTTTAACGCTGACTTTGACGGTGACCAGATGGCTGTGCATGTGCCACTGAGCCTCGAAGCTCAGCTTGAAGCACGCGTACTGATGATGTCGACCAACAACATTCTCAGTCCGGCAAACGGTAAGCCAATTATCGTGCCGTCTCAGGATATTGTTCTGGGTCTGTATTATCTCAGTCTTGAGCTGCCGGAATACGCGCTGACACCAGATAAAAACACCTATGATGAAACAACGGGTGAAATTCTGGTTAAGGGTGCACCATCATTTTCTTCCATTAGTGAAGTTGAGTATGCGCTCAATGATGGTGCTCTGAAGCTGCATGATAAAATCCGTGCCCGCTTTGAGACGATAAAAGACGGCAAAACTGTCTATCAGACTGTTGTGACCACACCTGGTCGCGTACTGATTGCGCAGATTCTGCCCAAAAATGAAGCTATTCCGTTCTCTCTCATCAATAAACAGCTGACAAAGAAAGCTGTTTCTGACGTAATTGATACGGTTTACCGTCACTGTGGTCAGAAAGAAGCTGTTATATTCTGTGACCGTCTGATGGCTCTTGGTTTCAGGCACGCTGCTAAAGCTGGTATTTCCTTCGGTAAAGATGACATGATCATCCCTGAAGAGAAGAAAGTTCTGGTAGAGCGTACAGCAGCTGAAGTGAAAGAGTTCGAACAGCAGTATCAGGATGGTCTGATTACCGCCGGCGAACGCTATAACAAAGTGGTTGATGCCTGGTCACGTTGCACTGACGAAGTGCAGGCTGCAATGACCAAAGAAATTTCCCGTCAGGAAGTTGGTAAGCCAATTAACTCTGTGTGGATGATGAGCCACTCCGGTGCTCGTGGGTCACCGGCACAGATGAAACAGCTTGCTGGTATGCGTGGTCTGATGGCGAAACCATCAGGTGAAATTATCGAACAGCCGATTATTGCTAACTTTAAAGAAGGCCTGTCGGTTCTCGATTACTTCACATCAACCCATGGTGCCCGTAAAGGTCTGGCTGATACAGCGCTTAAAACAGCTAACTCAGGATATTTGACCCGCCGTCTGGTTGACGTTGCGCAGGACAGCATCATTATCGAGGAAGATTGTGGTACAGAGCGTGGTCTGACTGTTCGTGCGGTTATGGACAGCGGTGAGATCGTAGCGTCTCTGTCCGAGCGTATTCTTGGTCGTACGGCAGCTGTTGATATTGCTGACCCGACATCAGGAGAGGTCATTGTGCCTCGTAACAGCCTGATTGAAGAAGCTGAGGCAGAGCGGATTGAGAAAGCAGGTATTGAATCTGTCTTTATCCGTTCCGTGCTGACCTGTGACAGTCGCGTTGGTGTTTGTGGTCATTGCTATGGCCGTGACCTTGCACGCGGCACACCGGTTAACATTGGTGAAGCCGTTGGTGTTATCGCCGCTCAGTCTATTGGTGAGCCAGGCACGCAGCTGACAATGCGTACCTTCCATATTGGTGGTGCAGCGCAGCGTGGTGCTGAGCAGTCAATGATTGAAGCATCACGTGATGGTAAGGTTGTGATCCGTAACCGTAACGTGGTTCATAACTCTCAGAACGTTCCGATTGTTATGGCGCGTAACTGTGAAATTCTGCTGACAGATGATGCAGGCGTTGAAAGAGCGCGCTACCGTGTGCCTTACGGTGCCCGTCTGCTGACAGTAGAAGGTGAAGCCGTTGCCCGTGGTCAGAAGCTGGTAGAGTGGGACCCTTACACACTGCCAATCATCACAGAAAAAGCCGGTAAGATTGAATATCTTGACCTGATTGACTCCATTACACTCGTTGAGCGTATGGACGAAGTGACCGGTCTGACATCTAAAGTGGTGGTGGACTATAAGCAGGCAGGGAAGGGCGTTGATCTGCGTCCGCGTCTGCAGCTGACAGGTCCAAACGGTGAAGTGATTAAACTGGCAAATGGTAATGACGCCCGTTACTTCCTGTCACCTGAAACACTGCTTTCAGTTGAGAATGGTGCAGAAGTTCATGCTGGTGACGTGCTTGCCCGTCTGCCACGTGAAGGGTCTAAAACCCGTGATATTACGGGTGGTCTGCCACGTGTTGCTGAACTGTTCGAGGCTCGCCGTCCAAAAGACCATGCGATCATTGCAGAAATGGAAGGTCGCGTTGAGTTCGGGAAGGATTATAAGTCTAAACGCCGTATTATCGTTAAAAACGACGAGACAGGCGAAGAGACAGAATATCTGATCCCCAAAGGCAAGCACGTTTCCGTTCAGGAAGGTGACTTTGTCGAGAAGGGCGATCCGCTGGTTGATGGTCCTCGTGTGCCACATGACATTCTTAAAGTCATGGGTGTAGAGGCGCTGTCTGACTATCTGGTGAACGAGATTCAGGATGTGTATCGTCTTCAGGGTGTGAAGATTAACGATAAGCATATTGAGGTTATCGTGCGTCAGATGCTTCAGAAAGTTGAGATTCTGGAGCCAGGCGACACAACTTATCTTATCGGTGAGACGGTAGATCGTATTGAGTTTGATATTGAAAATACGAAATGCCTGAACGCTGGTGAGCGTCCGGCTCTTGCGATGCCTGTTCTTCAGGGTATTACAAAAGCCTCTCTGCAGACGCAGTCGTTCATCTCTGCCGCTTCCTTTCAGGAGACCACACGAGTGCTCACGGAAGCAGCGACAGCTGGCAAGGTTGATCGTCTGAATGGCCTTAAAGAGAACGTCATTGTCGGTCGTCTGATCCCGGCCGGTACGGGTAGTGTTATGAATCGCCTTCGTGCGATTGCAGCATCTCAGGACCGTCAGCGTGTAGGGCGTTCTTCAGCAGCTGAGTGATTCGCCTTTACAGTGTGCGTTAAAGATAAAAACCGGGGTTTGCGCCCCGGTTTTTTTTGTCGGTTAAGTAAAATGGGAGAAAGCTTAGAGGAATCGGCCGTATTGTCTTGACTTCATCTGGTCAAGGCGTTACGAAACAGCCCTCGGCTCCGCTCTGCCTGTGAGAGCGGGGTATGTCGAATTCACTTGTAAAACATGCGACTGGCTTCTGTAAGAAGCGGGGTCGGATGTTAACATAGCCCCATACGGGTGTTTTGCCTGATGGGATTTTTAAATGACAGTCGGTGGCCGATAAAAAGGCCTTCCGGCTCAATTGTGTAAGGATCGGGAAAGGCGCATGCCGACCATCAACCAGCTCATTGCCAAGGGGCGTAAGCCCGCAGTCAAGCGCAACAAAGTGCCTGCACTGCAGGCATGCCCGCAAAAGCGCGGTGTTTGCACCCGCGTTTATACAACGACACCAAAGAAGCCTAATTCTGCACTGCGTAAAGTTGCTAAGGTGCGTTTAACGAATGGCTATGAGGTGGTGAGCTATATTCCTGGTGAAGGTCATAACCTTCAGGAACATAGCGTTGTGTTAATTCGTGGCGGTCGTGTAAAAGACCTTCCGGGTGTGCGTTACCATATCCTTCGTGGTGTACTTGATACCCAGGGTATCGCGAAGCGTCGCCAGCGTCGTTCGCTTTATGGCGCTAAGCGTCCGAAGTAAGGGAAAGTTAAGGTATGAGCCGCCGTCACCGCGCTGTTAAGCGCGAAATTCTTCCCGATCCGAAGTTCGGAGATATTGTCATCACGCGTTTCATGAATGCGCTTATGTATGATGGCAAGAAATCCACTGCGGAAGGGATTGTCTATGGAGCTCTCGAGGCGCTTGTGCGTCGTAGTGGAGCTTCTGCTGATCCGGTTGCATTGTTCCACAATGCTCTGGATAACGTTAAGCCTGCAGTAGAGGTTCGTTCACGCCGCGTTGGTGGTGCGACGTACCAGGTTCCTGTGGAAGTCCGTGCAGAACGCCGTCAGGCGCTGGCCATTCGCTGGGTGATTGATGCCTCCCGCAAACGGGGAGAAAACACCATGCAGGACCGGTTGTCTAATGAGCTGCTTGATGCGGTTAACAATCGTGGATCTGCTGTAAAAAAGCGTGAAGATACCCATCGTATGGCTGAAGCAAACAAAGCTTTCAGTCATTATCGCTGGTAACTGTTTGCGTGCGCTGACTCCCTGGTGGAGTTCAGTGAAGTGTATTTTGAAACGGCTTCCGGTTTAACCGGGAGTGTGGAGTGGAAAAATGGCTAAGGCTAAATTTGAGCGGAATAAACCGCACTGTAACATTGGTACCATTGGTCACGTTGATCATGGCAAAACCTCTCTGACAGCTGCTATTACAAAGACCCTGGCGAAAGCTGGTGGTGCTGAGTTTAAAGCATATGATCAGATCGACGCTGCACCTGAAGAACGCGCTCGTGGAATCACCATTTCTACAGCTCACGTTGAATACGAAACAGCGAAGCGTCACTACGCTCACGTTGACTGCCCCGGACACGCTGACTATGTGAAAAACATGATCACCGGTGCTGCTCAGATGGACGGCGCAATTCTGGTTGTTTCTGCTGCTGACGGTCCAATGCCTCAGACACGTGAGCACATCCTGCTTGCTCGTCAGGTTGGTGTGCCTGCTCTGGTTGTGTTCCTGAACAAAGTTGATCAGGTTGATGATCCTGAGCTGCTCGAGCTCGTAGAAATGGAAGTTCGTGAGCTTCTGTCTTCTTACCAGTTCCCTGGCGACGATATCCCCATAATCAAAGGGTCTGCTCTGGTTACCCTCGAAGATGGTGATGCAGAAGTTGGCGAAAATCGCGTTCTTGAGCTGATGGAAGCGGTTGACGCATACATCCCTCAGCCAGAGCGTCCGATTGATCGTCCGTTCCTGATGCCAATCGAAGACGTATTCTCAATTTCTGGTCGTGGTACAGTTGTTACCGGCCGTGTTGAGCGTGGCGCAGTTAACGTTGGTGACGAAGTAGAAATCGTTGGTCTGCGTGACACTGTTAAAACCACCGTTACCGGTGTTGAAATGTTCCGTAAGCTGCTTGATCGCGGTGAAGCTGGCGACAACATTGGTGCGCTTCTGCGTGGCACAAAACGTGAAGACGTTGAGCGTGGTCAGGTTCTGGCAAAGCCAGGCTCAATTACGCCGCACAAAAAATTCAAAGCTGAAGCTTACATCCTGACGAAAGAAGAGGGTGGTCGTCATACACCATTCTTCACAAACTATCGTCCTCAGTTCTATTTCCGTACAACTGACGTAACAGGTGTTGTTCACCTGCCAGAAGGTACAGAAATGGTAATGCCAGGCGATAACTGTGCTATGGACGTTGAGCTAATTGCACCTATTGCTATGGACGAAGGTCTGCGTTTCGCTATTCGTGAAGGCGGCCGTACCGTTGGTGCAGGTGTAGTGGCTTCTATCACCGAGTAATTCGGAAAAAGCCAAAGACTGTAGGGCCCCGGCTAATTGTTTAGCTGGGGTCTTATTTGGCGGCCCGGGTTACTCCGGACAAGTAAGGTGTTGGACTAGAAAATAAATGGACAACCAGAACATCCGCATTCGCCTGAAGGCGTATGATCATCGGGTGCTTGACAACAGCACAAAAGAGATCGTAAACACGGCGAAGCGTACGGGTGCGCGGGTTCGGGGTCCTATCCCGCTGCCGACGCATATTGAACGGTTTACGGTTAACCGTTCCCCCCACGTGGATAAGAAAAGTCGCGAACAGTTCGAGATCAGAACTCATCGCCGCCTGCTCGACATTGTTGAGCCAACTCCGCAGACCGTGGACGCCCTCATGAAACTCGACCTCGCCGCTGGCGTGGATGTCGAGATCAAACTTTAAGGTCCAGACGATGCGCACCGGATTAATTGCAAAAAAGTTGGGAATGTCCCGACTTTTCAAGGAAGACGGCACTCATGTGCCCGTTACAGTCCTGCATGTGGATGCACTGCAGGTTGTTGATGTCCGTACTCAGGAACGGGATGGCTATACGGCTGTTCAGCTTGGTATGGGCAACGCCAAGGTAAAAAATGTTACCAAACCAAATCGTGGTCATTTTGCCCGCACAAAAGTAGAGCCTAAAAAGGTTGTACGTGAATTTCGTGTTGCTGAAGATGCAGCACTTGAAGTTGGCGCAACACTTTCTGCTTCTCATTTTGTTGTTGGTCAGAAAGTCGACGTCACTGGTACCAGTAAGGGTAAAGGTTTCGCAGGTGCTATGAAGCGCTGGAACTTTGCTGGTCTGGAAGCAACGCATGGTGTTTCCATCTCCCATCGTTCTCATGGTTCTACCGGTAACCGTCAGGATCCTGGTAAAACTTTTAAGAATAAAAAGATGGCTGGTCATCTTGGCGATGAACGCGTGACGACCCTCAATCTTGAAATTGCAGCAATTGATCCGGAAAAGAATCTGATCATGGTGCGCGGCTCTATTCCAGGAGCTAAAAACGGCACTGTTCTGATTCGTGATGCGATCAAAAAAGCCCGCCATGCGGATGCGCCTTACCCGGCTGCTCTCGTGACGGCGGAGGCCTGAAGTCATGGAAATTGAAATCAAAACTCTCGATAATGGCAGCGCCGGTTCTGTGACGCTTCCTGCTGAGTTGTTTGCTGTTGCCCCACGTGCTGACATCATGGCACGCGTTGTGCACTGGCAGCTGGCAAAACGCCGCGCTGGTACGCACAAAGTTAAAGGCATGAGCGAAGTCTCAGGTACAACCAAGAAGCCTTATCGTCAGAAAGGTACCGGTAGTGCACGTCAGGGCTCACTCCGTGCGCCTCAGTACCGCACCGGTGGTGTTGTTCATGGTCCGGTTGTTCGCGACCATGGCTATGATCTGCCGAAAAAAGTACGTCGTCTGGGTCTGATCTCTGTTCTTTCTCAGAAAGCACAGGAAGGTAAGCTTGTTGTTCTGCAGTCTGCTTCTGGCGTGACTCGCACAAGCGAACTGGCTGTTAAGCTGAAAAACCTCGGTCTGAAATCTGCTCTCATTGTTGATGCAGCAGTTGATGAAGGTTTTGTTCGTGCAGCCCGCAATCTGCCCAAGATTGATGTTCTGCCAACGATTGGTGCCAACGTTTATGATATCCTGAATCATGAAGTTCTGGCAATTACACAAGCTGGCCTTGAAGGCCTGAAGGAGCGTCTGGTATGACCAACGTTCTAGCAATTCGTAAGAAGGCTGAGCGTCTTTCACGTGAAGCGCTGTACGACATCATTCGTACGCCGCATATCACAGAGAAAGCGACAGCTCTTTCAGAGAAAAATCAGGTTGTTTTCAAGGTTGCAATGACAGCCACGAAGCCTGAAATCAAGGTGGCTGTAGAGACGCTTTTTGGTGTTAAAGTCGTTGACGTGAACACTCTTGTTCAGAAGGGTAAGGCTAAACGCTTTAAAGGTCGTCTGGGACAGCGTTCCGATATTAAGAAAGCGTTCGTTCAGCTCGCAGAAGGTCAGTCTATCGATCTGACCACCAGCCTGACGTGACGTGAGGTAGAAACAGATGGCATTGAAGCACTTTAATCCCGTTACACCGAGCCTTCGTGGCACGGTTCTGATTGACCGCGCCGACCTCTGGAAAGGCAAGCCGGTTAAGCAGCTGACCGAAGGTAAAAACAAAACGGGTGGCCGTAACAATAACGGTCGTACAACCTCTCGTTTTCGTGGTGGTGGTCATAAACAGTCTTATCGCTATATCGACTTTAAGCGTCGTAAATTCGACGTTCAGGGTGTAGTTGAGCGTCTGGAATATGATCCGAACCGTACAGCATTTATTGCGCTGATTAAGTACGAAGATGGTGAGCTGAATTATATTCTGGCTCCGCAGCGTCTGAAGGTTGGCGATAATGTTATCGCTGGTCATCGCGTTGATATCAAACCAGGCAATGCTATGCCGCTGGCATCTATTCCGGTTGGTACGATCGTACACAATATTGAACTGAAGCAGGCTGCCGGTGGCAAGCTGGCTCGTTCAGCCGGAACCTATGCGCAGCTGGTTGGTAAAGATGCCGGTTATGCACAGATCAAACTGCAGTCTGGTGAACTGCGTGTTGTTCGTGGTGAATGCATGGCAACAGTTGGTGCTGTGTCTAACCCTGACAACATGAACCAGCACCTTGGTAAAGCCGGCCGTGCACGCTGGCTGGGTCGTCGCCCACATAACCGTGGCGTTGTGATGAACCCGGTTGATCACCCACATGGTGGTGGTGAAGGCCGTACATCTGGTGGTCGTCATCCGGTTACACCATGGGGCAAACCTACCAAAGGTTATAAAACTCGGGTCAATAAGCGTACGGACAGTCTGATTATCCGTCGTCGCAAGACCGGCAAGTAAGGGGCAATAGAAGATGGCACGTTCCGTCTGGAAAGGCCCGTTCGTCGACGGGTATCTGCTGAATAAGGCTGAAGCGTCTCGCGCTTCAGGCCGTAACGAAGTGATCAAAATCTGGTCACGTCGTTCAACAATTCTTCCGCAGTTCGTTGGGCTGACGTTCGGTGTTTATAATGGTCAGAAGTTCCTGCCTGTGCAGGTAACGGAAAACATGGTGGGACATAAGTTTGGTGAGTTCTCACCAACCCGTACGTTCCATGGTCATGGGGCCGACAAGAAGTCAAAGCGGGGCTAAAATGAGCAAGCCTAATCACCCGCGCATGCTCGCGGAAACAGAAGCGCAAGCAATTACGCGTAATATCCGGGTTAGTCCCCGTAAACTGAATCTTGTTGCTGCCCTTATTCGTAATAAGCCAGCATCACAGGCTGTTGCGACACTGACGTTTTCTAAACGTCGTATCGCTCAGCAGGTGAAACAGACTCTGGAAAGCGCAATCGCAAACGCAGAAAATAACCATCAGCTTGATGTTGATCAGCTGGTAGTTAAGATTGTGGAAGTTGGAAAAGCTACGGTTATGCGGCGTTTTCACGCACGTGGTCGTGGTCGTTCCGCTCGTGTGGAAAAATTCTTCAGCCATCTGAAGATTGTTGTTGCTGAACGGGCTGCGGAACCTGAGGCAGCTGCTAGCGAACAGAAGGCGGCCTGACGTATGGGACATAAAGTCAATCCAATCGGGCTCCGGCTCGGCATTAATCGCACATGGGATAGTCGTTGGTACGCTGACGCAGACTATTCTCGTCTGCTGCATGAAGACCTGAAACTGCGTGCTTTCCTTCGTCGTAAGCTTGCAGGTGCTGGTGTTGCTCGTGTTGTTATCGAACGTCCTGCTAAAAAGCCTCGCGTTACGATTTACGCAGCACGTCCAGGTGTTGTTATTGGTAAAAAAGGTCAGGATATTGACGCTCTGCGCAAAGAGCTGACCCGCATGGCGGGTACAGAAGTAGCGCTGAATATCGTTGAGATCCGTAAACCTGAAATCGATGCAACTCTGGTAGCTGACAACATTGCTCAGCAGCTGGAACGTCGTGTTGCTTTCCGTCGTGCTATGAAGCGTGCTGTTCAGTCAGCTATGCGTCTTGGCGCACAGGGTATTCGTATTAACTGCTCCGGTCGTCTGGGCGGCGCAGAAATTGCACGTATCGAGTGGTATCGTGAAGGCCGCGTGCCATTGCACACTCTGCGTGCTGATATCGATTACGGGACAGCAACAGCTCATACCACATACGGTACCTGTGGTGTGAAGGTCTGGATCTTCAAAGGCGAGATCCTTGCGCATGACCCGATGGCTCTGGATCGCCGGGCGGCCGAACAGGCCCCTCAGCGCTGAGGCGAAGGATAGAATATAATGCTTTCTCCAAAGCGTACAAAATTCCGTAAGGCACATAAAGGTCGTATTCACGGCCTTGCCAAAAGCGGGACTACGCTCAATTTTGGAACATTCGGCCTGAAGGCTCTTCAGCCCGAACGTATTACTGCACGTCAGATCGAAGCATCACGTCGTGCCATTACTCGTGCTATGAAACGTGCCGGTCGCGTATGGATTCGTATTTTTCCTGACCTTCCGGTCTCGACAAAGCCAGCAGAAGTGCGTATGGGATCTGGTAAAGGATCCCCCGAGTACTGGGTTGCCCGTGTAAAGCCAGGTCGTATTATCTTCGAAATCGAAGGTGTACCGCCAGAAGTTGCACGTGAAGCGCTCGCTCTCGGTGCAGCGAAGCTGCCGATCAAAACGAAGTTTGTGACCCGAATCGGAGATGCGTGAGATGGCAAAGGCAACAAAGCCAGCTGACCTGCGTGCCAAAACATCAGACGAACTGAATGCGCTTCTTCTTGATCTGAAGCGTGAGCAGCTTAATCTGCGTTTCCAGCAGGCTACCGGACAAAACGAAGGCCAGAGCCGCATTCGTGTCGTTCGTCGTGAGATTGCGCGCATCAAAACGATCGTGTCGCAGAATGAGAAGTCCGCAGCAGGTGCAAAAACATCTGCTGCCATTTCCTGAAGGGAGTTGGACGATGCCAAGGCGCGTCCTTACCGGACGTGTAACCAGTGACAAGATGGACAAGACCGTAACGGTTCTTGTCGATCGTCGGGTTATGCATCCGCTGTATAAGAAATTCATTCGTCGTTCTAAAAAATATGCGGCGCATGATGAAGAAAATATCTGTAAAATCGGTGATACCGTCCGTATCATCGAGTGTACACCGATCTCCCGTCGTAAGACATGGGCTGTCGTTTCTCGTAACGGCGAAGTTGTTGACGCATCTGTCGTCGGCGTGTCGGTGTAAGGTAAGGGTATCTAGAAAATGATCCATCCCGAGACCAACCTTGACGTGGCAGATAATTCCGGTGCCCGTCAGGTGCAGTGCATTAAGGTGCTGGGCGGTTCCAAGCGGAAGTCTGCCTCGGTCGGCGACGTGATCGTCGTTTCCGTTAAGGAAGCCATTCCCCGTGGGAAGGTAAAAAAGGGCGACGTCCACCAAGCTGTTATCGTTCGTACATCATATCCGGTTCGCCGCGCCGACGGCAGTGCGATCCGTTTTGATAAGAACGCTGCTGTTCTGATTAACAAACAGCAGGAACCGATTGGCACACGTATTTTTGGCCCGGTTGTTCGTGAACTGCGTGCGCGTAAGTTCATGAAAATTATCTCTCTGGCACCGGAGGTGCTGTAATGGCTGCGCGTATTAAAAAAGGCGATACAGTCGTTGTTATCACCGGTTCTTCAAAAGGCGTGCAGGGCGAAGTTCTCTCTGTTCGTCCGGCTGAAAACCGCGCTGTTGTTCGTGGCGTAGCGATTGCAAAGCGTCACCGTCGTGCAACACGTATGGGTGAAGAAGGCGGTATCATTGCTCGTGAAGCTCCGATTCACCTTTCCAACCTCAAGCTGATTGATCCTGCATCGAAAAAACCAACCCGCGTTGGTTTCCGTGTTCTGGAAAATGGCCAGAAAGCGCGTGTTGCTAAGGCAACTGGCGAAGTGATCGAAGGCTGAGGGGGTAAGAATGACTGGATCTACAGGTGTTCGTTCCGTTCCCCGTTTTCAGGAACGTTATCAGAATGAACTGCGTACCAAGCTTCGTGAGCAGTTTGGTTACAAAAACATCATGCAGGTACCTCGCCTTGAAAAAATCGTCCTGAATATGGGCGTAGGTGAGGCTGCTGGCGATCAGAAAAAACTTGACGCTGCAGTTGCTGAAATGACACTGATTGCTGGCCAGAAGCCAGTTAAGACAGTGGCTAAAAAAGCTATTGCGGGCTTCAAGATTCGTGAAGGTCTGCCGATTGGTTGTAAAGTTACTCTGCGTCGCGTTCAGATGTATGAGTTCCTCGACCGTCTGGTAACCATTGCTATGCCTCGCATCCGTGACTTCCGTGGTCTGCCTGCTAATAAGGGTTTCGACGGTCGCGGTAATTTTGCGCTGGGCCTGAAAGAGCAGATCGTTTTCCCGGAAATCGATTATGATAAAATCGAAGACATCCGTGGTATGGACGTTGTGTTTGTGACGAGTGCTAAGACAGATGCTGAAGCCAAAGCGCTTCTTAAAGCATTTGATCTTCCCTTTGTTGCTTAAGGGAAATTCTTTACCTGGTTTCAGGTGTTGTTGTCTTGGAAAACCGTCGAAGGTTTTCGAAGGGTTCCGGAGGATAGAATTATATGGCTAAAACTTCTGCCATCACGCGGAATGCCAGACGTACTCGTCTGGCTGCACGTGACAAGGATAAGCGTGCGGCGCTGAAAAATATCATTATGGACCGCACTCTTCCTGTAGAAGATCGTTTTGATGCGTCTCTCAAGCTTGCTGAGCTGCCTCGCAACGGTTCACGGGTTCGTGTCCGTCTGCGTTGCAAGCTGACAGGTCGTTCACGCGGTAACTATCGTAAATTCGAGCTGTGCCGTATCGCACTGCGTGATCTGGCTTCAAGTGGTCAGATCCCAGGTCTGGTTAAAGCAAGCTGGTAAGGGCGCGTAATGTCACTTTCTGATCCGTTGGGTGATATGCTCACCCGCATCCGTAACGCACAGCGTGCGCGTCATGCCTCCTGTGTGTCTCCGGCTTCTAATTTGCGTCTGAACGTGCTTGAAGCACTTCAGCGCGAAGGCTACATCCGTGGCTACAAACGTGAAGAAGTCCGTAAAGGTGTTGCTCAGCTTCATATTGAGCTGAAATACTCCGAAGGCGAACCGGTTATTAAAGAAATTAACCGTGTTTCCCGTCCTGGACGTCGCGTTTATTCGAAAATTAAAGAGCTGCCACGTGTTCGTGCAGGTCTTGGTGTTTCGATTTTGTCTACTCCACGTGGTGTTCTTTCTGACGTAGAGGCTCGCGCTGCCAATGTTGGCGGCGAAGTTCTCTGCCGCGTATTCTGAGGAGGGATACATGTCACGTGTAGGCAAATATCCTGTCACTGTTCCTGGCGGGGTCACCGTTTCTATTGCTGACGGTGTTTTCAAAGCGAAAGGAAAGCTCGGCGAACTTACGCTGCCGCTTTCTTCTCACATTGAAGCGAAAATTGAAGGCGACCAGATCGCAGTCTCTCCGGTGGGAACCGCTGCTCAGGCGCGTATGATGTGGGGTACAACCCGTGCGCTGATCGCAAGTCTCATTAAAGGTGTTTCTGAAGGGTTTTCAAAAACTCTTGAAATCAGCGGAACGGGTTACCGTGCTGCTGTTCAGGGATCCAACCTTGTGATGAATCTCGGTTTTTCTCATGATGTGGTTTATCCGATCCCGCAGGGTATCAAGATTTCCACACCACGTCCGACCGCGATTGTCGTTGAAGGTATCGACAAACAGCGTGTAGGGCAGGTTGCTCTTGATATTCGCAGCTACCGCAAACCAGAGCCTTATAAAGGTAAAGGTGTACGGTACGAAACGGAAACCATTCGTCGTAAGGAAGGCAAGAAGAAATAATGAGCACTCAGCAGGAACTGCGGAACCGGCGGCGCGCCCGTCTCCGTTACCAGCTCCGTCACAAGGCTGGTGGTCGCCCGCGCTTGTCGGTTTTCCGTTCTGGAAAAAACATTTATGCGCAGGTTATCGACGATGTGCAGGGACGTACACTCGCCTCTGCTTCCAGTCTTGATAAAGAGCTGCGTGAGACCCTGAAAACAGGGGCAACTAAAGAGAGTGCTAACGTTGTTGGCAAACTCGTTGCTCAGCGTGCAGTCGCAGCAGGCGTTTCTCAGGTTGTATTTGACCGTGGAGAATATTTTTATCATGGGCGCGTGAAAGCCCTGGCGGAGGCTGCCCGCGAGGGTGGTCTCTCCTTCTGAGGAAAGGATCACGTAATGGCTCGTGAACCAAGAGAAGGCGGTCGTGGCGGCCGTGATCGCGAACGTGAAGGCGATGAACTGATCGACAAGCTGGTCACGATCAACCGCGTTGCAAAAGTTGTTAAGGGCGGTCGTCGCTTTGCTTTTGCTGCGCTGGTTGTTGTTGGTGATCAGAAAGGTCGCGTCGGTTACGGTGCAGGTAAGGCACGTGAAGTGCCTGAAGCTATCCGTAAAGCAACTGAGCGTGCAAAACGTGCAATGATTCGTGTGCCGATGAAAGAAGGTCGCACACTGCATCATGACGTTTCTGGTCACTTTGGTGCTGGTAAAGTTATCCTGCGTTCGGCTGAAGCCGGTACAGGTATCATTGCTGGTGGTCCAATGCGTGCAGTGTTCGAAAGCCTGGGAATTAACGACGTTGTCGCTAAATCTCTCGGCACTCGTAACCCGCATAACATGGTTAAAGCGACGTTTGACGCTCTGACCCGTTGTGCAAGCCCACGCTCTATTGCTAACCGTCGTGGTAAGAAGGTTGCTGAAATTTTCGGCAAGCGTGATCAGAATGCACCGGCAGGAGAAACTGCAGATGTCTGATACGAAAACTTTCAAAGTTATCCAGATCGCATCTGGTAACGGTCGTAAACCTGGCCAGCAGGCAACTCTGGTCGGTCTCGGTCTGAATAAAATCGGTCGTGAACGGGTTCTGGAAGATACTCCTTCAACACGTGGTATGGTCCGTAAAGTGGCGCACCTTGTGAAGGTGGAGGATTGATATGAACTTGAATGAGCTTCGCGATAATGAGGGTTCTCGTTACCGCAAAAAACGCCTGGGGCGTGGTATCGGCTCTGGCAAAGGCAAAACTTCAGGCCGAGGCGTAAAAGGTCAGAAAGCACGTGAAGGCGTGTCTCTGAACGGCTTTGAGGGTGGTCAGCTTCCGCTGTATCGTCGTTTGCCTAAGCGCGGCTTTAAGAACATCTTCCGCAAAGTTTACGCACCGGTTAACCTCGGTGCAGTAGAAAAAGCTATTGCAGAAGGTAAAATTGAAGCTGGTGCAACTGTGACAGAAGAGCTGCTGAAAAATGCAGGTCTTGTTGGTACAGGTAAATATGCTGGTGTGCGTATTCTGAGTGAAGGTGAACTGACACGTGCAGTAACTTTCGAAGTTTCTGGTGCTTCTGTTGCTGCTATTGCAGCAATTGAAAAAGCCGGTGGCTCTGTTAAAGTTCTTGCTGCTAAGGCACCTGAAGTTAGCGCTTCCTGACACATAAGAAAGGGGAAGGGGGTATTTCTCTCTTCTCCTTTCGGTCTGTTTCTCAGAAAGTTTTCTGACTTAAACTTTTCAGACGATTATCATACCAGCGTCCCGCATTAAATTGTGGTGGCGCTGTTTGTGTGAAAGGACGGATGCATGGCTTCCGCGGCCGAACAACTGGCTGCCAACTTTAATGTGGGCTCCTTTGCAAAAGCTACAGAACTCAAAAAACGGATCTGGTTTACGCTTGGTGCGCTGATTATTTATCGCCTGGGAACCTATATTCCTGTTCCTGGTGTTGATGCGACGGTGATGGGGCAGCTTCTTGCTCAGAATCAGGGTGGCATTCTGGGCATGTTTAACATGTTCTCAGGTGGGGCTCTTGGTCGTATGACCGTTTTTGCTCTGAACATCATGCCCTACATATCAGCTTCTATTATTGTTCAGCTGATGTCGACGGCTTTACCTTCTCTTGAAGCTTTGAAGAAAGAGGGTGAGCAGGGTCGTAAAAAGCTTAATGAGTATACTCGTTATCTGACAGTGTTAATTGCTGTTTTTCAGGCTTATGGCATTGCCATCGGGCTGGAGACAATGCGTACAGCGACTGGTGCAGCTGCGGTTGTGCATCCTGGCGTTTTCTTTCTGGTTTCCTGTGTCATTACGCTTGTCGGCGGCACAATGTTCCTGATGTGGCTTGGGGAGCAGATTACGTCACGTGGTGTTGGTAACGGGATATCCCTCATTATTTTTGCTGGTATCGTAGCTAACCTTCCACAGGCAATGATGTCTCTGTTTCAGCTGGGTTATACCGGGGCACGTTCTCCTGTATTCGTCCCGCTTTTCTTACTGCTTGCAGCAGCGACAATTACCTTCATTGTCTTTATGGAACAGGCACAGCGCCGGGTTGTTATTCAGTATCCTAAGCGCCAGATGGGGCAGAGGATGTTTGGTGGTGACTCCACGCATATGCCACTAAAGGTCAACACGGCAGGGGTTATCCCTCCTATTTTTGCTTCTTCAGTTCTTCTGGTGCCGGCCACCGTTTCTGGTTTTATGAACGGTAAAAATATGCCGCACTGGCTCTCATTTCTTGGAGATGCACTGGGGCAGGGTCAGCCTCTTTATTTATTCATTTATGCAGCGATGATTGTGTTTTTCTCCTATTTTTATGCAGCAGTTACGTTTAATCCGCCGGAAACGGCTGATAATCTGCGTAAACAGGGAGGGTTTATTCCAGGTATTCGTCCCGGGGCCGCAACAGCTACATATTTTGACAAAATTTTGACTCGACTGACGACTATCGGCGCCGCCTATATGGTGCTTGTCTGTTTATTGCCGCAAATTCTGATTAGTCGTTACAATGTGCCTTTCTACTTTGGTGGAACAAGTCTGATCATTATTGTTTCTGTGACAATTGATACTGTAACTCAGGTTCAGTCTCATCTGGTGGCACACCAGTATCAGGGACTTATGAAACGTTCTCGCGGCGGAAGAAAACAAAGGATCTCTCGTCGATGAATATTATCTTTCTTGGCCCTCCCGGAGCAGGGAAAGGCACTCAGGCTAAACGTCTTGAAGAACGCCACGGGCTGGTGCAGATTTCTACCGGTGATATGCTGCGTGCAGAAGTTGCAAAAAATTCAGAGACCGGAAAACAGGCTAAGGCTCTTATGGAAGCCGGTAAACTTGTTCCCGATGCTCTGATCATTTCAATGCTGCAAAGCAGAATTGAGCAGCCTGATTGTCGTCATGGGTTTATCCTTGATGGATTTCCCCGTACTGCCGGGCAGGCAGAAGCACTTGATGCTATGCTGGCAGCTGACAACAAGGCGATAGATGTCGTTCTGTTTCTCGACGTTGACGAAAATACACTGGCTGATCGTATAGCCGGGCGTTACACTTGCGTTAATTGTGGTACTACTTATAACGAAGTTTCCAGCCCTCCTGCAAAGGAAGGCACATGTGATGTATGTGGAAGTCATGACTTTAAAAGACGTTCTGACGACACGCGGGAAACTGTCGTAAAACGTGTTCAGGAATACCGTAATCTGACAGCACCGATTCTGCCTTTTTACCGGGAGAGCAGGCGTTTGCGGACCGTTAACGGCATGGCGCCTGCAGCGGAAGTTGCGGCACAAATTGAACAGTTTGTGACTAAATAGAAGCTTATCACGAAAAAGTGATCAGCTTTCGTTGACTTATTGTGGTGGCCGGTATATTTCGCGGCCACTAAGTGAAATCTGCTTTCCTGGTGAAAGCGCATGGGAATCTGTCTGTGAGGGCAGATTTTTACAGGAGTATAAGGCGTGGCACGTATTGCCGGCGTGAATGTCCCTAGCAACAAACGTGTTGTTATCGGGCTTCAGTACATATACGGGATTGGCGCAACTAAAGCTCAGCAGATCTGCTCTGCTGCTGGTGTTGCTGATGCAAAACGCGTTAATGAGCTGAGTGATGACGAAATCACAAAGCTGCGTGAACTGATTGATACCCAGTATCGCGTTGAAGGTGATCTTCGTCGTGAAGTCGCTATGAACATCAAGCGTCTGATGGATCTGGGCTGCTACCGCGGTCTGCGTCATCGTCGCGGTCTGCCGGTTCGTGGTCAGCGTACGCATACCAACGCTCGTACCCGTAAGGGTAAAGCTGTTGCGATTGCAGGTAAGAAAAAAGTTACACGCTAATCCGATTTGTTGAAAAACTCCGGATGGCTTTAGAGGGCTTCTGGGCAGGGACTGAGGTAAAAAAATATGGCGAAAGCCGCAGTGCAGCGCATTCGTAAAAAAGAGCGCAAGAACATTATTTCTGGCGTGGCACATGTTCTGTCCACGTTTAACAACACAATGATCACCATTTCTGACTCTCAGGGAAATGCTATTTCCTGGTCTTCAGCCGGTGCTCAGGGCTTCAAAGGCTCACGTAAATCTACACCTTATGCTGCACAGGTTGCTGCTGAGGATGCAGGTCGTAAGGCCCGTGAACACGGTATGGAAACGCTGGAAATCGAAGTTTCCGGTCCTGGGTCAGGTCGTGAAAGTGCACTGCGCGCGCTTCAGGCTGTCGGGTTCTCCATTACCTCTATTCGTGACATGACACCGGTTCCCCATAACGGGTGCCGTCCGCGTAAGCGTCGTCGCGTCTGAGAGTTGAAAAATCGGTGGCTGCCTGTTCAGCCACCATTTTTTCGGTTTGTGTGTAAGCTAGAGAAACTTCTGTTTAGCAGTTGTTCCTCCTATTGAAAGGCCGGTACCTTGGTCCTTCAGAAAAACTGGCAATCTCTGATCAAGCCTGAAAAACTTGAGGTTGAACCTGGAGTTGAACCAGCACGTATTGCAACAGTTGTTGCTGAGCCGCTTGAACGCGGTTTTGGTATGACACTGGGCAATGCACTGCGTCGTGTTCTGCTGTCCTCTCTTCAGGGCGCCGCCGTGACCGGCATTCAGATTGATGGCGTGTTGCATGAGTTCTCTTCAGTCGCAGGTGTTCGTGAAGATGTTACAGACATCGTTCTGAACATTAAGCAGCTCGCTCTGCGTATGCATGGCGAGGGCCCAAAGCGTATGGTGCTGACGGCTACTGGCCCTGGCGAAGTACGTGCAAGCCAGATCCAGACAGGTCATGATATTGAAATCATGAACCCTGACCTGGTTATCTGTACGCTTGATGAAGGTGTTAAACTGGGCATGCAGTTCCTGGTCGGAATGGGCAAAGGCTACGTTCCTGCTGCGGCTAACCGTCCGGAAGATGCACCGATTGGTCTGATTCCTGTTGATGCGATTTACTCTCCTGTTAAGCGTGTGTCTTACAAGGTTGAGCCAACCCGCGTTGGTCAGGTAACAGACTTTGATAAGCTGCTTCTGACAGTTGAAACTAACGGAGCGATCTCTCCGGAAGATTCAGTTGCTCTGGCAGCTCGTATTCTTCAGGATCAGCTGCAGCTGTTTATCAATTTTGATGAGCCACGCCGCGTACAGCCTGAAGAGCCGCAGGATGATCTTCCCTTTAACCGGAATCTGCTGCGTAAGGTTGATGAGCTTGAGCTTTCTGTTCGTAGTGCAAACTGCCTTAAGAACGATAACATCATCTATATCGGTGATCTCGTTCAGAAGAGCGAACAGGAAATGCTGCGCACGCCTAACTTTGGCCGCAAATCATTGAATGAAATCAAGGAAGTTCTGACGTCTATGGGGCTTTCTCTGGGTATGAATGTGCCGGCCTGGCCACCGGAAAATATTGAAGATATGGCTAAACGGCTTGATGAGTCGTTTTAAGCCGTCTTCTTACGACTAGGAATAAACTATGCGTCATCGTATTGCCGGCCGTAAACTCGGCGTAACCTCAACTCACCGTGCAGCTATGTTTCGCAACATGGCTGTCGCACTGATCAAACATGAGCAGATTTCTACAACACTGCCAAAAGCGAAAGAACTTCGCCCGGTTGTAGAAAAACTGATCACGCTTGGTAAACGTGGTGATCTTCATGCTCGTCGTCAGGCATTCGCTATGCTGCGTGACGATGCAATCGTGAAAAAACTGTTTTCTACAATTGCTGATCGCTATAAAGGCCGCACAGGTGGGTATTCCCGCGTTATGCGTGCTGGCGTACGCTATGGTGACGCAGCAGATATGGCTGTTATTGAGCTGGTTGATCGTGATGTCAGCGCAAAAGGCCAGGACAGCGGTCCTCGTCCTGAAGTAACAGAAGATCAGGACATCGCAGCCTGATTTAAGGTTTTTATCACCAGAGGCTTTCAGTCTCTGGTGAGACCCTGCCGGTTGATCGTGTTTTCCGTAATCTGGTGATTATTAAAAATACTTTTTATCCCCTTTTGACTATCAATAAAAAATATATGCGTTTTTAACGCAGGTTTCCTGTAATATTTAATACAGAAGCTCAACGTGTTAATAATGTTCTGCTATGGGCATTTTTCATGTTTCACGAGTTATTATTTTTATAAAATTTTAGTATAATCGTTTTATCACAGACAAATTTGTGTAATGTCTCTGCAACACACAATGAATGGTCGTGAAAAAATGAAGCGATTTTCTTTAAAAGCGATACTGCTATGTGTTTTTACCGTGCAGATTTTCGCGTTTTCTGCCCGTGCAGCAGAACCAATCCGTATAGGCTATATACCTGTTATAGGCTCTTCCGCTCTTTTCGTAATTGATGGAAAGGGATGGGCGCATGATGCCGGTCTGACCCTGCAGCCTGTACGCTTCACTTCTGGCCCACAGGCTTTACAGGCTTTGGTCTCTGGTCGGATAGATGCCTATGTGGCCGGTGTCCTGCCATTGCTTCAGGCGCGCGCTCATGGTGTGGATGTTAAGGTAATTACAGCGGCTTCAGTCGAAGAGCTTGAAGTTATTTCACGGGGCTCTCTGGCTGCATTACTGACGCAAAATGAAGAAAAAACACCAGCTTCTTCTGATGTAAAAACGCTTTTTGAAACATTTAAAAAGCAACAGTCTCGAAATGTGCGTATCGCAGCTCAGCCTCCCGGGTCTGTGCCTGATACCGTTTTGCGGTACTGGCTGCTTCAGCAGGTAAAGATATCACCGCCTCTTACAAACAGTGTTTCTGTTGTCGGTGTCGATATTGATGCGGCACAGCAGGCTTTTCTGGCAGGGGCTGTTGATGCGGCTATTTTGCGTGAGCCAGCTTTGACCGTTATTCGTAATCGGTTGCCTGAGAGTAAAATTTTAGCCACCGGCCATGATCTGATGCCAGATCAGCCAGGTTCAGTGCTGGCCGTGGTTGCACCTGAAGACCCGGCACATCGTGACTGGGCACTGAAGCTTGGTCAGCTTTTTGTGCGCGCAACAACATTTTTATCTGAGCATCCTGAGGAGGCCGCACCTTTTGTGACGAAAGTACTGGGTGGGGGGCTTCTGAGCGAGAGCATTATGACACAGGCTCTCACTCATGCCTCATCGCACTTTATCAGTGATCCGCAACGCATTGTTAAAGGTGTGGCAGAGCTTCAGAACTTTGAAGCAGAGCAGGGGCTGCTTCGTAAGACTGAGCCTGTTGATGCGCTTTTTGACCTCGATATGTGGCGGCAGATTCAAAAGTGATCAGAAAAGTTTCGCACAGACGGCATATTTTACTTTCAGCAGTCGGACTTATTGTTTTTTTTTCTGGCTGGCAGTTCGCCGTTACAAGTGGCGTCTTACCTTCCGGCATGGTGCCTGCTCCGGGCACACTCTGGCCCGCATGGCTTGATGAGGTGCGTAGCGGGTTCTGGCAGCAGGCGATTGGCGATAGTTTAACGCATTATGTTCTTGGTCTTCTGATCGGTTCAGTCTTTGGGGCTTTCCTTGGCATCTTGTGCGGTATGCTTGAGGTGCTTGATGGTCTTCTTGAAGGGGTTATCCGCCTGTTGCGCCCGGTGCCTGGCCTTGCATGGGTGCCATTTGCCATTTTATGGTTTGGCCTTAATACGGCTGGCGCAACATTTGTTATCGCTATTTCAGTGTTCTGGATCAATTTTTATGCGGCATATGGTGCCGTCAAGAGCGTTGATCCTGAACTTTACGAGCTTGCTGCCGCATTTGGTCATGGTCGCTTTCTGGCAGGTTTATTTAAGATCACGTTACCCGCTTCAGCACCTGGTATCATGGCTGGCTTGCGTACAGGCCTCGGGCAGGGGTGGATGTCAGTAGTAGCGGCCGAGCTGTTTGGTGTGCCGGGTATTGGTGCGCGTATGATGCAGGCTTCGAGTTTGCTCGCTACCGATGTTGTTGTTGTTTATATGCTGACAATGGCTCTGCTTTATGCCTTAACAGATTTTCTGTTTGGTTTTGTAAGAAGATACGTGCTTCGGTGGCAGGTATGAATGATGATCTGGTTGCTTCCCTCGACAATATAGGTTTGTCCTACGATCAGGGGGCACATTTTATTCTGCGTAACGTAACACTTTCTCTCAGAAGAGGTGAGTTTGTCGCGCTGCTTGGCCCCTCAGGTGTTGGTAAGTCAACATTATTACGGGTTGTCATGGGGCTTACGGTCCCTCTGGAGGGAGCTGTTCATGAGGTCTCTGCCGCCCCCGATCCCAGGCGGCGTAAGAATGCTCTGGTTTTTCAGGATGCCCGTCTTATCCCCTGGCGTAGTGTCGCTGCAAATGTGGCTTTTGGCCTGGAGGGGCTTGCTCTGACCAGGCAGGAAAAGCAGGATCGTATTGAGAGTGCTTTGCGTCTGGTTGGTCTGACGGCTGAGGCTGATCGCTGGCCACGTAAGCTTTCAGGTGGCCAGCGGCAACGTGTCGGGGTTGCGCGGGCTTTGACCGTTGACCCGGATCTTTTGTTAATGGATGAACCTTTTGGTGCTCTTGATCCGATTACACGCCATACTTTGCAGGATGAGCTTCTGAAAATCTGGGAGCAGACACATAAAACAATTTTGTTTGTTACCCATGATATAGAAGAAGCCTTAAAGCTTGCTACGCGTATTGTTGTTCTGGCCGGAGCTCCGGCAAAAATTGCTGGTTGTCTCAATGTTACGGCAGAAATGAAGGAAGCAGAGTCTGTTCCTTTCAAACAGGCCGTGTTGCAGTTGCGTTCTATGATTGCCGGTGTATCAGTTAACACAGCTAGATAAGAGGATCTGTAAAATGACTGTAAAAAGTGAAACGGCACAGTTTAAACTTGAAGAAGGGGTGGGCCGCCTTCAGGATGGTGCTGAGGGTTTGTTCAGCCAGGCCGGAGGCGGTAATGAAGCATCTGATAAATTTCCTTTTGCTGACGCAGTAAGAGATGTTGTCGTTGACAGACCCTTTGTGAGTCTGGCGGCAGCTGCATTTATTGTATTTTTTACAGGCCGTCTCTTACGTCGGCGCTGATCTGTTTTCTTTAGTTCTCTTTTTTACTTTTCTCTTTTGTTGGGATCATAAGATATGCTCAGGCTGGCACTTTTCTTTTTTATAGTCTCTCTTATCGCGGGTTTGTTTGGTTTTACCGGCATTTCGGCTGCGACAGCAGGTGTCGCTAAAATACTGTTCTTTATAGCCATTATCTTGTTTGTGGTGTTTCTTGTCGCCGCTTTGCTTTTTGGTCGGGCTATGGTGAAATAACCCTCCTTTCTTTTCATAAGAAGTCTCTGTCTTAAAAAAAGACAGAGACTTTTTTATTTCTGCTTCTTCACTGCCGCTTTTTGTTGTTCTTTATCGTTAGGCAGATAATTTTTGTCTTTCTGAATAAAGCTGGGCAGAAGAGGGATATCCCGTTGCATTGAATCTTTGTCGGGAATTTCTGAAGCGTCCCATCCTCCTCCCAGATTTTCGATCAGAGATACGCTGTCAATAATGCGTCCCTGCTGAATTTGCAGGGCAGTCTGGTCATTTGAAAGTGCAGTTGCTTCAGCAGTTACGACGCTGGTGTAGATTTGTGTACCCGCCATATACTGGTTAAGAGAGACCTGTACGGCACGGTTAGCGGCTTCAACTGCCATCTGCTGCTGATCGGCCTGCTGGGCGAGAAGTCGCAGGTTAGAAAGCTGATCTTCTACATTTTGCAAGGCTGTCAGAACGGTCTGACGATAATTCGCAACATAGTAATCATAGTTGGCTTCGGCCTGACGTACGTCAGCCGTACGACTTCCGCCGGCAAAAAGTGTTTCAGAGGCAGATGCACCGAGAGACCATGCGCGGTTGGCTACCTGAATGAGCGAACCAATAGGATCGCCTGCATAGCTGTAAGACGCACTTAATGTGACCTGTGGGTAAAAAGCTGCTTCAGCCGCACCTATCTGCGCATTATATTCCTCCATACGGCGCTCAGCTGCAGCAATATCCGGACGACGCTCAAGGAGCTGAGATGGCATGTAAACCGGTATTGCCGGCACCTCACGTGTCAGCGCACCGTGAGGAATGGATAAGTCGGCAGGGGCTTTCCCTATAAAGACAGCAATCGCGTGTTCATATTGCGCACGGGCAATTTTTGTGGCCGTGGTTTGAGCACGTGTTTGTTCCAGCTGTGTTTTTGACTGAAACAATGTTGTAGGGTCAGCCGTGCCGGCTTCATACTGGTTGTGAGTGATCTCGTATGAGCGCTGATAAAACTTTGTATTGCGGTCAAGAAGGTCAAAGAGACTGTCCTGATAACGCATATTAAAATAAGCGCTGGCAAGCTGAGCCTGGTATGAGAGTTTGGCATTTGCAAGGTCAGCTGCTGAGGCCTGGGTTTCTGAAACCTGTCCTTCGATCTGACGACGAATTCTTCCCCACAAATCAAGGTCCCATGAGGCAGAAGGACCAAGGCTATAGTTGTTCTTGGTTGTATTTGATGGCAGGGCCGCGACACTGTCAGACGTTCCACGCCCTGTACTCTGGCGGTTAAACGCAGCAGATGAACTCAGGGTTGGGTAGAGCTGTGCTTTAACAGCGTTAATATAAGCCCTGGCAGAACGATATCGTGCTTCATACTGCTTAACGTTCTGGTTATTAATGGCAACCTGTTCCTCCAGTTCGTTAAGAACCGGGTCGTGATACATTGTCCACCATGCCCCTTTAGGAATTTCAGCCGCACCAGGTGCCGCATATTTCCACCCTTCAGAGGGTTGCAGTTCTTTAAATTTAGCTGAGACAATGGCTTTAGGACGTTTATAGTCCGGTCCTACCATACAGCCCGCAAGGACCAGTGGGCCCAGAAGAAGGTATAGACGGCGAGAAAGCAGGTGGGAGAATAGAGGCTTCATCTTGTGTGTCTCAGCTGGCTTGCCTGTCATGATGATACGGGCCGCGGTTTAGTTTTGGGTTTTGGTCGCATACGGAGTTTATCAAGAAGGAGGTAAACAACCGGTGTTGTGTACAGAGTAAGTGCCTGACTGAGGATTAGCCCCCCCATAAGGGCGATGCCGACCGGGCGGCGGATTTCATAACCATACCCATGTGCAAGGGCGAGCGGTAAAGCGCCACAGGCTGCAGCCAGTGTCGTCATAAAGATAGGACGAAAACGTAAAAGGCACGCCATTTTTATAGCCTGCAGAGCTGGCGTACCATCAGTGCGTTCGGTGTCGAGAGCAAAGTCGACCAGCATAATAGCATTTTTCTTTACAATGCCGATCAGGATAATAATTGCCAGCCCCGCGACTAAAGAAAGTTCCTGGCCAAATAATCGTAATGCAATAAGGGCACCTAAGCTGGCAGAAGGAAGTGTTGAAAGAATAGTCAGTGGGTGAATATAGCTTTCATATAAAATACCAAGAGTTATATAGACAGCAGCCAGAGCTGCTATCAGAGTAAGAGACTGGGTAACGCCAGATTTTTTAAGTTGTGCAGCATTGCCGATAAAACTTCCCCGGATAGTGTGGGGCATGTGCATTCTGAGCTCGGCCCGGCGAATAATATGGATTGCCTGGCTGAGTGAAGTATGATCTGCCAGATTAAACGAAATGGTTGTCGCCACAGATTGCCCCAGATGGTTAACCGTCAGGGGAGCAATTGTGTCATTAATCTGAGAGACAAAGGTTAAAGGAAGCATTGCTTCTTTTGATGTAGAAACAGCAGAACCATTTGATGCCCCGGTGCCACCGGCCAGAGAGTTCGCAATCTGGTTTTTAAAGGAGGCCTGGCTGAGATCAGCCTCTGTCGTACCACTGCCACCAGATGAGCTTGTTACGCTCGCTTTTCTGACACGAATAGTGTTTGATTTTGTACCACCACCGGCTGAACCACCAGAAACACTGACCCATACCTGTTTAAGCATTTCAGGTGAGGACCAGTAGAGCGGATTAGCCTCCATGATCACACGGTACTGATTCATAGAGTTATAAATAATAGAGACCGCACGCTGCCCAAAAGCGTCATATAATGTATTAGAAATCATTTGCGGGGTCAGATTAAAGCGGGCTGCTGTATCACGTGCTATGTGCACACCGATAGCAGGAGCACCTTCATCGACGTCTGATGAGATGGACTGAAGCTGTTTATGGCGCTGAAGTTCAGCCGTTAGTTTCTTAGTCCACTGGTAAAGCTCCTGAGCATCCCCTCCCTGGAGCGTATACTGATACGATCCGTCGCTTTGCCTGGCGCTTGAGTGAATTGTACCAGGCTCTACCAGAAATAGCTCTGCCCCTACGAGGTTTTTAAGCTTTTTTTCTATGCGGGTTATCATGTGGGCCCCCGTGTCGGGGCGTAATGTTTTATCTTTCAGGCGTAAAAACATAGTTGCGGCATTGAGGGCGTCATGTTGTCCACCCACAAAACTTGCAACGTCCTCAACATCCGGATCTTCGCCAATGATTTTCTGAATATAGAGCAGTTTTTGTGAAAGCTGGGCAAAAGATATGCTCTGGCTTCCCTTAACATGACCAATAACCAGACCAGTATCTGAGGTAGGAATAAACCCTTTCGGCAGACTGACTAAAAGAATAGCAATTAAAATAAATGATGCCGGCAGGGACCAGAGTGTAATGCGCCTGTGTTGCAGGGCGATTTCGAGTGTTGAGGCATACACTCTTTCAATCCAGTTCAGAGGGCAGAGAATAATATCAATAAATTTTTGTAGTGGCGGGCTGAGTTTTTTCCCGGTTTCATCGTGTGCTTTAAGCAGCTGAGACGCCATCATTGGTGTCAGCGTTAATGACAAAATCATGGAGATAAAAATAGACACAGTCAGTGTCATTGTGAATTCATGAAACAGACGGCCTGAAAGTCCGCTCAGGAACATAATCGGTATAAAAACGGCAATGAGAGAGATAGAAATAGACACAACAGTAAAAGCGACCTCATCACATCCTTTCTGCGATGCCTCCCGGGGGGAGAAGCCCTTTTCAAGGTAGCGTGCAATATTTTCGACAACGACAATGGCATCATCAACAACAAAGCCGGTTGAAACCGTAAGCGCCATGAGGGACATGTTGTTGAGTGAATAGCCCAGCAGCCACATGACAGCGAATGTTGAGATAATAGAAGTAGGTACGACGAGTGCCGGAATAAGCGTCATACGAAGAGAGTTAAGGAACGCCAGAACAACAAGCGTGACAAGAATAACTGAAATAATCAGCGTAAACTCTGTGTCCGCCAGCGCGGCTCTGATTGTCAGAGAGCGGTCAAGCCCGATATGCAGATCAACACCGCCGGGCAGAGCACTGCGCATGAGTGGGATTTTTTGTCGTATTTTATCGATAAGCTCAATGACATTGGCATTAGCCTGAGGTAAAACCAGCGCAATGACAGAGTGAGCCTGACCAAAAAACCCGCTGTTGTGAATGTCCTCAACATTATTTTCTACGGTTGCGACGTCGGCCAGTCTGACCGGGCGGTTATTGCGCCAGGCAATAATAAGGTCACGGTAAGCTTTGGCATCGCGTGCCTGGTCGTTGGTTTGCAGGGTAAAGCGCACGCCATTATTATCTATAACACCTTTGGGGGTGTTCGCATTGGCTGAGGCCAGTGCTGCGCGAATATCCTCAAAACCGATACCATACTGAAAAAGTGGTTTGGGATTAAGCTCAACACGCACGGCTGGCAGAGAGCTGCCGCCAATATCAACCTGTCCTACTCCCTCAATCTGTGAGATCTGCTGCACCAGAACATTAGAGGCATATTCATACATCTGTGCCTGTGTATGTATATCAGAGGTCAGTGCCAGAACGTACACAGGTGCTGCGTTGGGGTTGGCTTTATAGTAATACGGGTTTGAACGCAGAGAGGTCGGCAGGTCGGCGTGGGAGGCCTGTAAAGCTGCCTGAATGTCTCTTGCTGCGCCATTAATGTCGCGAGACAGGTCAAACTGAAGAATAATACGGACTTCACCCTCAGATGATCGGGAGGTCATTTCTGAAAGTCCGGCGATCTGCCCCAGATGACGCTCAAGGGGGGCCGCGACAGAACTTGCAATTTCTTCGGGAGACCCGCCAGGCTGACTGGCCTGTACAACAATAACCGGAAAATCAACATTCGGCAGGTCGGCAACAGGCAGGCGAACAAACCCCATAATGCCTGTCAGGACCATAGCCAGTGCCAGAAGGACCGTTGCAACAGGCCTTTCAATAAAAACACGGCATACGCTGAATGGTTTTTCTGAGCTCACGGTGCTTCTGGCTCCGGCATGCTTTTGCCATTACGCCAGGCTTTCCAGCGGTTACTCAATCCGTCGAGAGCCAGATAAATTACCGGAGTGGTAAACAGTGTCAGTATCTGTGACATAGCCAGACCGGCGATAATCGACAGACCCAGCGGATAGCGCAGTTCTGCTCCGTTACCGTGTACAAGCACCATAGGCAATGCGCCGAGCATTGCGGCAAGTGTGGTCATCAGAATAGGACGAAAACGCAGGAGAGCAGCCTGTCTGATCGCCTGCAGAGAGTCCATGCCGTATACACGGCTGGCTTCTAAAGCAAAGTCAATCATCATGATGGCGTTTTTCTTTACAATGCCTATCAGCAGGACAATACCAATAATACCCATGATATCGAGCCCAGCCCCTGAGATCATGAGAGCCAGAAGTGCGCCGATAGCAGCAGAAGGCAGAGTAGAAAGAATAGTAACCGGGTGGATAAAACTTTCGTAGAGTACGCCAAGTACAATATAGACCGCCACAAGTGCTGCACCGATCAGAAAAAGCTCATTTCCCAGGGAGCCTTCAAAAGCTGCTGCTGTGCCCTGAAATGATGTCTGAAAAGACGGAGGGAGCTTAATGTCTTTTTCTACTCTGCGGATAGCGGCTGTAGCATCCCCCAGCGAGTATCCGTCCGACAGGTTGAACGAAATAGTCGTGGCCGGAAACTGGCCAAAATGTGTGATCAGTAAGGGTGCAGTCTTATGCTGAATTTGTGTTACCGCAGGTAAGGGCACCAGGCCGGATGTTGGTGAACGGGTCGGGCCCGATACGCTCTCACCAGAATTGCCACTAATGCCAGGCAGATAAAGCTGGTTGAGAGATTTCTGGCTGGTTTGAAGCAGGGGGTCTGCTTCCATAATCACACGGTACTGGTTGGCTTGTGTGTAAATGGTTGAAATCTGGCGCTGGCCAAAAGAATCATAAAGAATATTATCAATTGTCTGGGGAGTAATTGAGTAACGCGCGGCCGTTGTACGGTCGAGCACAACCTTAACAACCAGCCCCTGTGCCTGAAGATCTGACGTGACTTCAGAAAGTGCCGGCTCCTTACGCAGACGTTGCAGCAGAAGCGGGATCCAGGTGTCGAACAGCTTTGGATCGGGGTTTTCAAGCAGAAACTGATATTGTGTGGCAGTTACAGTTGTATCCAGTGTCAGATCCTGAACCGGCTGCATATACAGTTTAATACCAACAACTTTCGCTGTGGTTTGTGACAGGCGACTGGCAATTTCTGCTGCACTGCCGGAGCGTTGCCCCCGATCTTTAAGATTGATCAGAAAACGCCCCTGATTAAGGGTAGAGTTTTGTCCGTCAATGCCAACAAAAGAGGAGAGGGAGGCGACATCAGGGTCTTTAAGGATGATACGTGCCAGTTCCTGCTGGTGCTGTTTCATACTTTCAAAAGAAATGCTCTGAGAGGCCACCGAAACGCCCTGAATAACACCGGTATCCTGATCAGGGAAAAAACCCTTGGGAATAATAATTGCCAGCACGCATGTCAGAACGACCGTAGCTGTGGCGACACATAATGTGAGGCCACGATGTTCAAGAACGATATCCAGCCCGCGACCATAGAAAGCAATGAGGCGCTCAGTTGCATTTTCAACACTCTGAGACCAGCGCTGAAAGGCCGTTTGGGGGAGGTGAGGGTTATGAATGCGCTCACTGAGAATATAAGCACACATCATGGGGACAAGTGTCAGAGACACGATGGCTGAGAGTATGATGGTCACAGCCAGTGTCATGGCGAATTCATGAAAAAGCCGTCCGACAACATCTCCCATAAACAGCAGCGGAATAAGAACTGCCACCAGTGAAATTGTGAGTGATATAATAGTAAAACCGATCTCACCGGCGCCTCTTATAGCGGCGGTCATACGGTCTTCACCCAGCTCGATATAGCGCGAGATATTTTCGATCATTACGATGGCATCATCGACAACAAAACCCGTTGCTATTGTCAGAGCCATGAGAGAAAGATTATCGAGCGAGAAGCCCATCAGGTACATCACAGCAAATGTGCCGACGATTGACAGGGGAACAGACAGGCTGGGGATAATTGTTGCTGGGATATTACGCAAAAAGATAAAAATGACGCCCACTACGAGGAGCAGAGCCAGAAACAGCTCAAATTCAACGTCTGCGACTGAAGCCCTGATCGTGGTCGTACGGTCAGTGAGGGGTGTAATATCAATGCCGGGAGGTAATGACAGACGGAGCTGAGGGAGGGCTGCTTTAATATTATCGACAACATCAATGACATTTGCTCCGGGCTGACGCTGTACGTTCATAATCAGAGCAGGAGTCAGATTGGCCCATGCTGCCAGCTGGCTATTTTCAGCACCGATGACAACGCTGGCGATATCCCGTACGCGAACCGGTCCGCTGTTCTGATAGGCGATAACCTGGTTAAGCAGCATATCCACTGAAGAAATCTGGCCATCTACGCGTAATGTAACAGCCCGTTCCTGACCGTTAAATGTGCCGGTCGGAGAGTTAACGTTGACGTTGCCAATGGTGGTACGCAGTGTATCCATGTCCACACCATAAGAGGTGAGTTTTGGCACATTAACGCGCACACGAATGGCCTTGCGGTTGCCTCCTGACAGAGTTACGAGACCAACGCCCGAAATCTGGCTGATTTTTTGAGACAGACGTGTATCCACATAGTCTTCAACTTCAGGCAAGGGAATTGTCGCTGACGTAATGCCCAGAGTGATAACCGGGGTATCAGCAGGGTTAACTTTTGCATAAACCGGGGGCGCAGGCAGGTCGGAGGGCAGAAGTGAGTTGGCGTTATTAATTGCGGCCTGTACTTCCTGCTCAGCAACATCCATTGTCATCGACAGGCTGAAGCGCATCGTAATGATGGATGCGCCACCTGAGGAACGTGAGGTGATCTGATCAACACCTGACATCTGCCCGAACTGTGTTTCCAGCGGAGCCGTGATTGATGTGGCCATAACCTCCGGTCCGGCCCCGGGATAGAAGGTCTCGACTGTGATAGTCGGGTAATCAACCTGCGGTAGTGCTGAAACAGGCAGAAAATAATACCCCAGCATCCCCGCCATCATAATGGCGATCATCAGAAGAGTCGTGGCAACCGGTTTGCGTATGAAGAGAGCTGAAGGGTTCACGGTGTTGAAGAGCCTGGAGAGAGGTCAGTTTTCTCAGCGACCGGAATAGTCACATGCGTACCAATACGCAGGTGGTCAGTTCCATCAGTGACGACACGCTCCCCGCCTCTCAGACCTGAGCTGATAACCGTTGTGGTTTCGTTTGAAACGCCGGGAACAACTCTTCGAATATCAACGGTGTCATTATTATTGACAATATAGACAAAACGTCCTGAAGGGCCGGTTTGTAAAGCATTTGACGGCACAAGAACGACATTATCGAGGGTTTTAACCAGGAGATGAGCATTCACAAACTGGTTGGGAAATAAATGTTCATTTTCATTGGCAAAAATGGCGCGCAGGCGCACTGTGCCTGTTGAGGTATCAATCTGACTATCGAGAGCGCTAACAATACCATCGGCAATTTTATGTGTGTTAGAGCTGTCCCATGCAGCAACCTTCAGCTCTCTTTTCTCTCTTAGCTGGGTTGCAACCTCAGGCAGCTGCTCCTGCGGGAGTGTAAAGACAACCGAGATGGGCTGCATCTGTGTCAGAATGGCCAGTCCGCCTGATTGCCCGGCAGACAGAAAATTCCCCCGGTCAACTGCACGGATACCAATACGACCATCAACAGGTGCAACAATATGACAGTAAATAAGCTGTAGCTTTTCACTATCAACCTGAGCCTGGTCAGCCTTTACTGTTCCCTCAAGCTGTTCAACCTGAAATTGCTGATCACGTGCTGTTTTTGCATCGATACTGTCCTGTTTAATCAGGCGCTGGTAGCGGGCATTATCAACGCGAGCCTGGCCAAGCTGGGCCTGATCACGTGCAAGCTGTCCTTCATATTGCTCGAGCTGAACCTGGTAAGGGCGCGGATCAATAATTGCCAGAAGGTCCCCTTTATGTACGTGCTGCCCTTCAGTGAACAGAACATCAGTCAGGTACCCTTCGACACGTGTCTGAACAGTGACGTTTGTAATGGGGACAACCGTACCCAGTTCAATCAGGTTGACAGGGATCGACCCGCGCCTTGCAGCGGTCACAGCTACAGGCTGAGTATCATCATTTTCAGGAGAGGTATTACCTGGCTGATTCTTTGGGTGTGAGGGTGCGTGAAAAAAGCAGGATTTCACACCCAGAGCCAGCAGGCATACAACGGCAATAATAATAATCGTCCGCACCGTGATCCGCTTATCTGAAGATGGCGGCTCTGGTGGCGGTGACATATGTTGAGGGTAATCTGTGAGATCATTATCCATAAGAGGGTCAGTGTCATCCGCCAAAGTTATTGTTGCCCGCCTCAGTGCAGGAGTGCTTCCCTGAGGAAGGGCCGGGTATTTCACTGATGTGAAATTCAGTATCAAAATACCATTCTCGTTTAAACATAAAGCATACGTATCGTTGTTTCGCAACTATTACTTTGATA
>NZ_JOPI01000034.1:0-25368 GCF_002153695.1 Acetobacter sp. DsW_059 | reverse complement strand
ATTTTCAGCTGCTGTATATTTTTATATTAAAATTTATACCTGATTAATAATTCTTTCATAATTTTATAATTATTTTTTATATGTCAGGCAGGCATCATAACTTACTAAATGTGGCAGAACTGACCATAATTTGTGGAAGATATTACCTCCTGTTCTTTTTACCTAAGAATAAAATTAAAATTATATAATATAATAAGATGTAAGTAATTAACATTCTCTTTTCTGTAAGAGTAATAGATGTTAAAATTATTCTCGTTTTTAGGGGCTGAGATATAATTTTTAGTCTCGGAGGTGTGTCTGGAACAAAATATATGGCTAAGAGTCCAAGTCCTTCTGTTTTACAAAAAATGAATAGTGCAGAGCATGCGATCGTGCCTGTTATTCTTTCAGGGGGAGCTGGCAGCCGGTTGTGGCCTGTGTCACGGAAGAGCTTTCCCAAACAATTCTGGCCGCTGCTGACTGAGCAGACACTTTTGCAGGAGACAGCATTACGTGGTCAGGCTGAAGGAACAGCCGGGCCGGTTGTTGTCTGCAACGATGCGCATCGTTTTATTATCGCAGAGCAGTTGCGTGATGCAGGCATACAGGATGCCCGTATTGTTCTGGAGCCAGAGGGACGTAACTCCACGCCTGCAATTACAGCCGCAGCTTTTATTGTGGCTGAACATAACCCGGATGCTATTTTGTGGATTATGACAGCAGATGCGGCCATTCAGGATGAAGCGAGCCTGCACCAGGCGCTGAGTAGTGCAATTACAGCTGCAAAAAAAGGATATCTGGTTACTTTCGGTATGACGCCAACCCGTCCTGAGACCGGTTATGGATATATCGAGCAGGGCGAAGCCTTGCCTGATATGCCAGATGTCTTTCAGGTCGGGCGTTTTGTTGAAAAGCCAGATACGTCACGTGCCCGGTCTTTTCTCGCTCAGGGTGGCTATTTGTGGAACTCAGGTATGTTTGTTGTTCGCGCAGCAACGTTTTTGTCTGAAGTAGAGCGCTATGAGCCCGAAGTTTTTGCCTGTGTCAGACAGTCTGTTGCAAATCGTAAAAGTGATATGGATTTCGAGCGGCTGGAGCCGGAAAGTTTTTGTCGCTCTCCTGATATTTCAGTTGATTACGCAGTGGCCGAGCGGACAGATATGGCCGCAGTTGTCCCTGGTAGCTTTGGCTGGTCAGACGTGGGTAGCTGGGATGCTTTGTGGGAGCTGGGGCCGCAGGATGCATCAGGTAACGTAGTGCATGGTAACGTTATGCTGGAAGATGTGCAGCGGTCTTATGTTCGTACAGATGGTATTCTTACCGCTGTTCTTGGCGTTGACGATCTTATAGTCGTTACCACGCAGGATGCAGTTCTGGTTACAAAAAAAGACCGGGCTCAGGATGTCAAACTTCTGGTTCAGCAGCTGAAGAAAAATGATATGCCTGAAGCTGACAGCCATCAGATGACCTATCGTCCGTGGGGGCATTATGAGGCGCTGACGCAGGGGCATCGCTTCCAGGTGAAGAAAATTGTTGTGAAACCGGGGCAGAAGCTTTCTTTACAAAAGCATTATCATCGTGCCGAACACTGGGTGATTGTTGAGGGGACAGCCCTTGTTACCCGTGGAGAAGAAGAGTTAATCGTGCGTGAAAATGAGAGTATTTATTTACCTCTGGGTGACCTGCACCGGCTTGAAAATCCCGGCCACATTCCTTTGACACTGATAGAGGTTCAGTCTGGTTCGTATCTGGGTGAAGATGATATTGTAAGAGTGGAAGATGTGTATAGTCGTAATTAAGCGGCTATACACGCATGAGGTTATGTCACTTCTGAATATTATTCGTTCATGACCTTTAAATTCTTATAAAAATGAAACAGGGTCGATATCAATATCAATTCTGACGTTGCGGTCTGGTTTCACCATATCAAGCCAGCGGTGTAAGATGGGTTGCAGGGCAATGGTGCGTTTTGTGCGCAGCAGCAGACGGCGGCGGTGGCGGTTGCGGAGCACGGCAACCGGGGCCGGTGTGGGGCCTAGCACCTGTATACCTTCACCATAGGGGGCCATGCGCCCGAAGGCATTTGCCACAGCGTCAGCTTTTGCGGCATCTTCACAGCTTATAATTAATGCGGCCAGCCGGCCATATGGCGGCCAGAAACCTGGCTGACGCTGCATGGCCTCCTGTGCCATAAAACGGTCCTGACTACCTGAAAGCAATGCACTCATCACCGGGTGCTCCGGCGTATAGCTTTGCAGCAATACCCGTCCGGGTGCGCTGGCACGTCCTGCTCGCCCTGCTACCTGGTGCAGCAGCTGAAATGTGCGCTCGCCAGCCCGCAGGTCACCTCCGCTCAGCCCCAGGTCAGCATCAACAATACCGACCAGCGTCAGGTAAGGGAAGTGCCACCCCTTAGCCACAACCTGTGTGCCAATAATCAGGTCAATCTCGCGGTTTGAAATACGCGTGACAGCTTCGGTTATAGCCGTCGGGCTGGTGAGGGTATCACTGGCCATGACCAGAATGCGTGCATCAGGGAAAAGTTCGCGTGCTTCTTCAGTGATACGCTCAATGCCCGGGCCAATTGATGTCAGAGTATTTTCTTCATGGCAGGCCGGGCAGGTAACGGGCACAGGTTCAAAATATTCGCAGTAGTGGCAGCACAGGCGTTTACGGGCACGGTGCTCTACCAGCCATGCGGTGCAGTGCGGGCACTCCATACGGTGCCCACAGGCACGGCATAAGGTTAGCGGGGCATATCCCCTCCGGTTCAGGAAAAGCATTGCCTGCTCCTGCCGCGCAAGGGTGGCAGAGAGTTCTTCTGTCAGAGCGGGAGAAATAAAGCGTCCGCGCTCGGGTGGATGTACCCGCATGTCGATAATGCGGGTTTCTGGCATTGTTGCCCCACCGTGACGGGAAGGGAGCATCAGGTGCCTGTAACGGCCGGACTGCACATTAACCAGAGTTTCCAGGCTGGGTGTGGCTGAAACAAGAACTGTCGGGCATTGCACAAGGCGTGCGCGTACAATGGCCATGTCGCGGGCGTTGTAAATAACGCCTTCTTCCTGTTTGTAGAGTGCCTCATGCTCTTCATCAATGACAATAAGGCCAAGCTTTTCAAACGGCAGAAACAGCGCAGAACGCGCGCCCACTACGACTGAAGCATTACCATTTGCAGTGGCGTGCCAGGTGAGCCGGCGCATACGCTGCCCGGTGTCTGAGTGCCAGATTGCAGGAGCGACACCAAACCGGCGAATGAAGCGCTCTGTCCATTGTGCAGAGAGAGCAATTTCAGGCAGGAGAATGAGAGCCTGCTTACCCTGCTCAATACAGGCAGCAATAGCCTCAAGGTAAATTTCGGTCTTGCCTGATCCTGTGACCCCTTCAAGTAACGTAACCGAGAACCCGCCTTTCTCAACACTCTGACGTAGTGCTGTGGTGGCTCTGGCCTGCTCTGCTTCTAATGCCGGCAGGCGATAGCCGGGGTCGGGTGCCTCTACAGGACATTCGGGTTCCAGCTTAATGGCTCTCAGGGCTCTGGCATCAGCCAGCCCTTTGACAACTCCTGCACTGACGCCCGTAGCGGCTGAGATGTCAGTCGTTGTTTGTGGCAGGCCTTTGCGCAGCAGGTCGAGTACCTTCTGGCGGGCAGGGGTCATGCGTAAGTCAGCAGGTATGGTGTCTGCTGGCAGCCATCCGGTTCCGGCTGATGTAACACCGTGCATATGCAGCCTGAGTGTCATGGCCATAACCATGCCGGGTGGTGTCAGTGTATAGGCCGCAACCCAGTTAATAAAGCGCCGGAGGTCAGCCGATAAAGGAGGAAGTTCGAGAAGCTCAGCAACCTCTTTAAGGCGTGATGTGTCTGTTCTGTCTTTTTGTTCTGCCGGTGGTGCGAGGTCAGGGGGCAGGTCTGATGAGGTTTCCCATACGACACCGGTTTTTTGTCGCCGCCCCAGGGGCACCAGCACAATATCTCCGGGATTAAGTGTGATATCGGGCGGAGAAAGATAATCAAATGGCCCTTTAAAAGGCATCGGTAATAAAACAGAAACCCGCTGCTGTGGCTGCGCGACATCAGCCAGTGTCTCTGATAAGGTCGAAAAAAGCGAAGCGGATTTCATGGTCTCTTTTTACGGGGCCTGTGTTAGAAAAGGTGCAGAGTGCCCCCTTACATCGTGCACGACAAGAGACTTGTCGCAAAATGTGAGAGGAGATCTGTGCTGAGAGAGGCAAAATGACAGGTGAAGAAGCTGCTGAGGCATTTTTACTCTGGATGGGGACAGAACGTCGGGCTTCCCCCCTGACAATAGAAGCCTATCGCAATGATCTGAAACGTTTTTTATCGTTTATGACGGAGCATCTGGGCGGTCTGCCCGATATGGCAGGACTTGGTAAAATCAGTCTGCGGGATATGCGGGCCTGGCTTGCTCATGAGCGGGTGCAGCCGGTCAGGCCATCGGTGCGTAAAAATACACCTGATCGTGCAGCCCGTACCCGCTCGCGGCGCGTATCAGCTGTGAGGTCTTTTTTTCGCTATCTTGCAAAGCGTCAGGGGGTGGAGAATACAGCTGTGACCCTGCTGGCCACACCCCGTACAAAAAAACCACTGCCGCGCCCGTTGAGCGTGAAAGATGCGAAAGCTGTGCCGCAGAACATTGGTGACTGCGCACATACAGATATGGCGCGTCAGCGCGATGGCACGTTATTTTTGCTGCTGTATGGCTGTGGGTTACGTATTTCTGAAGCGCTTAATCTTGATGTGAGAGATATTGGTCTGGTGCGCGCCAGTAATATTCTTAAAGTCAAAGGTAAAGGCAGTAAGGAGCGTCTGATACCGGTGCTGGCGCAGGTTCGGGGCGCGCTGGAAGCATGGGTAAAGGTTCACCCTGACCCGCAGGGGGGGGCTGCACCGCTTTTTCCTGGTGTGCGGGGTAAACGACTTCAGGCCGGTGTTGCCCAGAAAGCAATGCGCGAATGGCGCGCCCTTGCCGGGTTGTCTGAGGATGCGACACCTCATTCTTTGCGACATTCTTTCGCGACGCATCTGATGGAAGGGGGAGCTGACCTGCGCGTTATTCAGGAGCTTCTCGGGCATGCCAGCCTTTCAACAACACAGCACTATACTCTGGCTGATGAAGCACGACTGCTTGAGGTCTGGCGTAAAGCACATCCAAGAGCGCATACTACTTCATAAGATTTTTTTCTCTTTTTAAAAAAGGATCACACAGACATGTCCGGCACGTTTCGCGCTCCCTGGCCTGCTATCGAGCCTTATGCTCATGGCTATCTTGATACCGGGGAAGGACACCAGATTTACTGGGAAGAATGCGGAAACCCAAAGGGGATACCGGTCGTCTTTCTGCATGGTGGTCCTGGCGGGGGCTGTAATGCTGCGCAGCGGCAGCTGTTTGACCCGGCCCGCTATCGGGTTCTGCTTTTCGATCAGCGCGGGTGTGGTCGCTCTAAGCCGCATGCGTCGCTTGAAAATAATACAACATGGCACCTTGTGGCTGATATCGAGCGTCTGCGCCGGCTGTGTAATGTTGAGCAATGGGCTGTGTTTGGCGGGTCATGGGGGTCTACTCTGGCGCTGGCTTATGCCCAGACCCACCCTGAGCGTGTTACCGCACTGATGTTACGTGGTATTTTCACGCTGCGACGTGACGAACTTCTGTGGTACTATCAGGAAGGTGCTTCGTGGATTTTTCCTGATAAGTGGGAGAAATTTCTGGCACCTGTCCCGCCGGAAGAACGTGGTGATCTGATGGCGGCGTATCGCAGGCGCCTGACCTCTGAAGATAAGGCAGTAAGGCTTGAGGCTGCTATTGCCTGGAGCGTATGGGAGGGGAGTACGTTAACTCTTTTGCCTGCCCCCGATATTGAAAGTAAACATCAGGAAGATGATTATGCGCTGGCCTTTTCGCGCATTGAAAATCATTATTTTGTTCATGGCGGCTGGCTGGAGGAAGGGCAGCTTTTGCGTGATGTTGAGCGTATCAGGCATATCCCGGCAGTTATTGTACAGGGGCGTTATGACATGGCGACACCAGCACGCACGGCATGGGAGCTGCATAAAGCCTGGCCAGAGGCCGAGTTTCATCTGATTGATGCGGCAGGCCACGCGCTTTCAGAGCCGGGTATTCTCAATGCGTTGCTGCGGGCTACAGAGCGTTTTGCCCATGAACTGAGCTGAACATTATGCGCCCTTTAGCATCAGGTGTCAGACCGTACCGGGCTCTGAGAAGTCTTTGTGCCGGCGTCAGCCTTATCACTGTCATGTGGGGGGGCGCCTCTTATGCAGCGGATCATGTGTGCCGGCACACATTGCTGGCGCACGTTCCTCTTTATGACAAAAGTGGATTTCTCATTAGCCCGGTAGAGATTGATGGTCATACGGTGAGTATGATTATGGATACCGGTTCGGAGGGAAGTCTGATCTCTCCCGATGGTGCTGATGCGATGGGCCTGCCTCTTGATAAAGGGATGCACACGGTGGTGCAGGGCACCGGCGGCGGGCAGCGGCTGGTGCCTAATGTGCATGTCCGGTCATTGAAGGTCGGAGGGGTCGAAACAGGCCCTCTATCCGTGCCGGTCGGGTATTTACCTGGTAAACCTGTAACACAGCCGCCTGTTGAAGGCCTGGTCGGGGGAGATCTTCTCTCACGCTATGATGTCGAGTTTAATGTTGCTGAAGGCTGGCTGAATTTATGGCAGCCGGCTGCCCCTTCATCGGGCTGTGATGGCCCGGAGGGATGGCATGTTATTTACCGAGCTTTACCTGTGCAGTTTGACGGGAGGCGTGTGTCAGTACAGCTCGTTCTTGATGGTATGCCTGTGAAAGCTCTCGTTGATAGCGGTGCGCGCTCGCGTATTGTCTCTGAGGCGGCAGCTTTAAGAACAGGTCTTTCGGCTCAGACACTGGCAACTGACCCCGGGGGTGTGACAAGTGGTATTGATGGCCGTCAGCAGCGTTATTATTGGCATAAATTTAACAGCCTGCAATATGGGCTGGAAGAGGAGAAACAGCCTGTACTGACTGTTTCCCCTTTGAAAGATAATGCAGATATGTTGCTGGGAGCAGACTGGTTTGCAGCACACAGAGTGTGGCTCTCATATCGCTCAGGTAAGCTCTACATTATGCCGTCACTCCGGCCTGTAAAAACAGACCAGACGCATCGGTAAGTTTATTCGCCTTTGAGACGATTGTTGCACAGGCTGTAATAGCCGCCACCTTTCTGAATCCATTTCAGTGATCCATTGTGGCCGTCTGCTTTGTTAGCATTGTACTGGTCAACGCATGTTTTCATGCGTGCTTTACCTGCTGGCAGCTTGGCATATTGCGGAGCGATTGCTGTTGGAAATACAGCACTGGAATCAGTGGCTGCTGTAACAGCTGAGTGTTTTTCTTTTTTCTCAGCGGTTTTTTCAGCTTTATCAGCCGGGGCTGCAGTCTGAGCAGCAGAGGTTTCAGCAGTCGGTGTGGCCGGTGCAGTTTTTTCAGCTGCAGAGGCGTCGCAATGTGCCGCCTTAAATTCTTTATAGCTCTGGCCGGCAGCTGTTCCAGCTTTGCGGGCATCTGAGAAGTTCTGATGACATTCTCTGGCGCTCAGAGCATGAGCTGCAGGAGCAGAAAACGTAGCAGCGCAGCTCAGAGCCAGGGCGGCGATGGTGATCCGAGAAGGAGATATCATATTAAACCCCAGAACAAATCAGCCACGCCGGGGTAAACCCTATGCTACCCCGGGGTCGTGGCCAGTCTATTATAGCATAACCACAACCGGTTAAGGTTTAAAGAGGGTAGATCAGATGTTAATGCGCTCTCCGTGCAGAGACATATCAAGACCTTCCTGTTCCTCTTCTTTCGAAACGCGCAGGCCCATAGTGGCATCAATCAGTTTGAGCAGGACGAAAGAAATAACGCCACACCACAGAATGGTTACACCTACAGCTTCCGCCTGAATGATCAGCTGATGGAATGAACCGGTAATGCCTGCAGGGTTAGCATCTGTTGCTGAAAGCGGGCCATAAGCAAATACACCTGTCAGCAGCGCACCAAGGATACCGCCAACACCGTGCACGCCAAAGGCATCAAGGCTGTCATCATATCCAAGCATGTGCTTGAGAGAGGTCGCGCTCCAGAAACAAACTGCACCCGTAATCAGGCCGATAATCAGAGCACTGCCTGGCAGCACGAAGCCAGCTGCCGGTGTGATGGCAACAAGACCGCCAATAGCGCCTGAAATAATACCCAGAACAGTTGGTTTGCTTTTGAAAATCCACTCCATCAGCATCCAGGCAACGCCGGCACCTGCTGCCGCAACCTGTGTTGTGACCATAGCCATACCTGCACGGCCGTTAGCGCCACCAGCTGAACCGGCGTTAAAGCCAAACCAGCCAACCCACAGCAGAGAAGCGCCGATGATGGCGTATGTCAGGTTGAAAGGAGAGAGGTCGTCATGGCCGTAGCCTTTGCGGTGCCCGAGAACAAGCGCACAGACAAGGCCCGCAATACCAGCATTAATATGCACAACAGTGCCGCCGGCGAAGTCAGCAGTGCCAAGACCAGCCAGCCAGCCAGCCGGGCTCCAGACCCAGTGAGCAACAGGCGTATATACCAGCAATGACCACAGGATGGAGAAAACACACATGGAGCTAAATTTCATGCGTTCAGCATATGCGCCGGAAATCAGCGCGGGGGTGATGACAGCAAATGTCATCTGAAACAGCATATAGACGCTCTCAGGGATCGTCATCTGGGTTGCCCCGGCTGTTCCTGCTCCCAGCGTAAAGGCAATATCGGTGCCGTTATGGATGTGCTCACCCAGCCCATTAAGAAACAGGCGTGAAAAACCACCGATCCAGGCTGTTCCGTTGCTGAATGTCAGGGAGTAACCGGCAACCATCCAGACAATGGAGATAATGCAGCACAGAGCAAAAGACTGCATGAGGGTTGCCAGAACGTTTTTCTTGCGCACCATACCGGCATAAAAAAGAGCCAGCCCCGGAATTGTCATCATGAGGACAATAACCGTGCTTGTCAGCATCCATGCTGTATCACCGGTGTCAATAGCCGGTGAAGCATCAGCCGCATGAGCAGGTGTCACGCTGTAAAGCAGAGAAGAAATACCAGCGACAGCTGGCAGAAGGCAGCGTGTAGTCAGTTTGACAGATTCAGGCCTGACCATGCGAAACTGCGAAGACATGGTGACAACTCTCCTTAGAAGAAAGATACTTGCTTTCTAAGTGTATGCCTTAAGGTTTCTGCCTCCTGCAAGATGTTTCTGTATCGTATCGTAGTCCTGGGTAATAAATTTTTAAAAAATGGTATTAAAGTCGCAAAACTACAAAAACAACCGCACCTGATCAGCATTCAGGTGAAGAGTCGCTCAGCGTCCGAAAGGTTTTTGCGGACGGAAAAGCAGGTGGATAGCCGTGAGGTTATGATCATTCCCCAGGGTGCACCACTCGCCATTCTTAGCATGTATCACTTCAGAATGTTCGCTAAAGCGGGCAGCATATATACAGTCAGTTGTCAGGCTGGCGGGGCCCTTAATGCGAAAGCTAAAGCCGGTCAGAGGGGCATTTTTCCCTCTGCTGCCGCAGAATGACCCGGCTGGCTGCCAGGGGGTATGGCGTCCTTCTTTATTGCGGGCTCTGTATTCAAGCGAGGGGAGGGGAGAGTTTACATCAAGCTGAAAACCTTCGATTGAGCGCAAAGGATCAGAAGAGCCATCAATGACCAGGTGGCCGGAAGGTACGCCCATAACAAATTGTGTGCGGCTGATAAAATCACCCGTTTGTGCCAGATGTGCTGTGAGTGTCAGTGCCCACTCCCGGTCGTAAGGGCTGACTTCCAGCAGTGGCTGGCGGGCAAAAAGAGCATCTTTAAGCTGTTCGGGGGCCATAAGAGCACCGTTGTCATAACGGAGCATGAGGTGCGGGCCTGAATTATTGTAAATATAGTGGTTTTTTGCGTAACGCCCTGTGCGGCAGAATTTTTCAAAAGAGACAAAACAGGCGAAGGTTGACCGGCTGTTTCCCGCAAAAAATGGCAGTGCCAGAGCAATTTCAAAATCAATGATGGAAGAAATCAGGTTCGAGCTCAGAATGGACGGGGATAAAAAGTCTGATTTCCAGAAGAGCTCCACACCAAGTTCTTTTAAAACTTCAGCGCGGATGGTTTCTTTGTCAGCTGGCAGACCGCCTTCATCGGAAAGAACATAAGCTTTTGTAAATGTATTTCCCCATGTACGCTTTGCTTTCTGAATAATTTCCAGAAAAGTGGGCTTATATTCTTCGTGCGGTGCAGCAAAACTTGCCAGAACATGCTCGGCATAAGACTGCCAGTCGTTCTCTACGCGAAGCTGTATGGCATGAGTAATGCCCTCTGCTTTGATTTTCTGTAGCAGCAGCCTGCAAAAATCCAGTAACAAATCAGACGGCTGCAGGTGGCGTATAATCTGACAGGTCAGGTCAGGCCATTCGACCTGTCCCTTAAGTGCTGTTTCTGCCCAGCGATCGGCTCCTTCTAAAAAGCACAGTCCGCTGTCTGTCATCTCGGGTTCTGGCTCAGCTACAGATGAGAGGCCAAAAGCGCTCAGCGCACGCTCCAGGGTTGCTTCTTTATAGATTTTTTCAAAACTGCAAAAATCATGTTTGCGGGTTTCAGGATAATATGATGTCAGAGAAGGCAGCGTCAGAGATTTTTTGTCGCGTAATGCTTTATGAATAAGGCCAATAATTGCGATTTTCTGGTTTGTCAGGCCTGCTTTAATGGCTGGGTAGCTGATGGCCACAGGTAAATCCTCTCAATAATTTATAAATATTGTAAAAACATATCTGGAATACGACGTAATTTACTTGTGCTGCCTCGCGACAGAAGCTCTGTGAGAGGCAGGTCACTGAGATAGCCGGCTTCCTGGTCCCGCACTACGGCATCAAAAAAATCTCGCATTTCCTGGTCACTGCGCCGCTGATGCGCGCCACTGTCGGGGTTGTGGCTGAGGTTCCATTTCATTGAACGCGTCACATGTAAGCGTTTCATAGCATAATCAATGTCGCACAATTTCAGATGAAACAGCCAGAGGTCTTCATCAAGCTGACTGTGCTGGTTGCATTCATGAAAGCCTGGCTCCCACTGTGTCGGAATTTTTGCAACCAGCGGCTTTGACTCCCATGGCGTAAGGAAACCGTAAGGGCGCTGAGGAAGAATATCACGTGAGAAATCGACCGGAGGAAGTGAGAGGTTGCCCGGCATAACGTCAATGCCGACTGCTCTGATATTATTGCCGTGTGGCTGTAATTTCAGGTAAGAGGCAAGGCTGTTATAGCGGTCCGGGCGTGGGAGGAGAAACTCATCACAGTCTGTATAAATAACGCAGTCAAAAGCTTTTAGCAGTGCTGTGTGGAGATGGGTGATAAAAGCGGCTCGCTGAACGTCGTCAAACTCATCACGGGGTATTTTTATAACATTTCCTGGTATTCTGGTCGTGGATCCATCGTCTGATCCGTGGTCAATAATATAAAGGTTATCATAGCCAAGGTTGCTGCCGTAATAATCGAGCCATACAGGCAGGATTTTACTTTCATTGTAAACCATAGTTATTGCAGCAGAGCGAAAACCCATTTTATCCTCTGAACCTCGTAAAAAATAAGTCTAACATATCCGGGTTAATAGCCGAAATATTGTTTATCAACTCTGGTTATGAATCATGCATACCAGAATAGCGTTTGTTTTATCTGTAATGACAGAGATGGTATGTAGTTTAGGGTATGGGTTTTATGAGGCTCAGGCCCCATGCGGTAATGACATAAAGTACAATAGTAAGCAGGCACCCGCTCAAAAGAGCAGGGTAAAATGAAACTTTTTTTTCCATCAGCCATGGAACAAAAAGAAACATAGGCAGTGATGGCAGAATATACCAGAAGGTTGCGTAGGTATGTTGTTTCATACCATCTGCATCATGTGTTTCCGTCCACAGCCATATCATACCGAGTATAGATATGAATGGAAGGGAGGCGATCAGCGCACCGAACGCCGGGTAGCGTTTTGCTACGCCGGAGACAATCGCAACAATAAGCCCAGAGAGAATAACCTTGATCAGAAAAAACATCAGGGATCTTATTTTTCCTCTCTGGTGCGATAAGTAGTGAAAATTATAGTGCTTCGTCGTTGGTTTCACGTGTGCGGATACGGATAACACGCGTCAGTTCACTGACAAAAATCTTGCCATCACCAATTTTGCCTGTGTGTGCCGCATCAAGGATCGCTTCGATAGCCTGGTCTGCCATGGCATCAGAGACAGCAACCTCGATCTTAATTTTGGGCAGAAAGCTGATACGATATTCTGCACCGCGGTAAATCTCGGTCTGGCCTTTCTGGCGTCCAAACCCTTTGACTTCTGAGACGGTAAGACCCTGAATGCCCAGCGGAGCAAGTGCTTCACGCACATCATCGAGCTTGAAGGGTTTGATAATTGCAGTCACAAGTTTCATTGCAGTCTGGTTCCCTGAGTTTTATGTGCCGTTTTATCTTTTTGTAAAAAATGAATAATTGTGACGAATGTAACTGTTTGTAAATATCCTGCCAGAATTTTCCGGTGTTGACGAGTCTTCTTCTTTGGCATCTGAAGAGGGATGGTCTAGATAGTGAAAACTGTGCTCGTGCTTTGTGCTGCGGGCAGCAGAATACTCTGCCAGGTATATGAGGAAAAACAGTTATGGCTGCTGCATCTGAAATCACGTCTGACACACCATCTTTGACTGATGTTGATGTGTGTGTTGTCGGAGCTGGTCCGGTCGGAGCGGCTCTGGCCTGTCGTCTGGCAAGAGCCGGTATTAAAGTAGCTATAGTTGATCGCATGGCGCTTGAGCCTATGGAGCATCCTGATTTTGACGGGCGGGCTTATGCCATTGCGGCCGGTCCCCGGCAGTTGCTGGAGGATGCCGGCGTGTGGGAATACCTGCCACTTGAGTCATGCCCTATTGAAGAGATTCTTGTAACAGATGGCCGCCCCGGTGAGCCTGCCTCGTCATTGTTTGTAGAGTTCACCCGTCAGGATGCCAGTCAGCCATTTGGCTGGATGGCAGAAGCCCGCGGTCTGCGTGTGGCACTCAATAAAGCCATGCATCACCAGGCTAATCTTACAGTTCTGGCTCCCGCTGAAGTGAAGGTTGAACGCCAGGCTGATACAGCGGTTATTCGTTTGCATGATGGCAGAAGCTTCAAGGCTTCTCTGGTTGTTGCTGCTGATGGCCGTAAAAGTCGGTTGCGTAATGAGGCCGGTATTCCTTTGACACGTCTGGCTTATAAGCAGACGGCAATTGTCGCGGCCATTGCCCATGAATATCCGCATGATAATGCTGCCCTGGAGCATTTTTTGCCAGCCGGGCCTTTTGCGCAGCTGCCCATGGCCGGAACGGAGGAGTACCCTAACCTTTCAGCAATCGTCTGGAGTGATAAAGACGGTGTCGCTGAGCGTTTTGCGGCTTTGCCGGATGATCAGTTTGCCCGCGAAATTGAGCGTCGTATGGGTAATTCACGCCTGGGTAAAGTGACCCCCGTGGGTCGTCGCTGGACATATCCGCTCTCAGCGCAATATGCACAGCGTTATACCGCGACACGACTGCTGCTGATTGGTGATGCTGCCCATGGTATTCATCCTATTGCGGGGCAGGGGCTTAACCTTGGTTTTCGTGATGTTATTGCTTTGAGTGATATTTTGATAAAAGCACATCAGAGAGGGGAAGATTATGGCTCTCCTGCACTGCTTGCCCGTTATCAGGCGCGTTGTCGCCCTGCAAATATGATGATGCTGGCGGCTACTGATGTGCTTGACAGGCTGTTTAGCAATAATAACCCTCTTCTGCGTCTGACAAGAGATCTCGGGCTGGCCGGCGTTAATCGTATTCCTGCTTTGCGTCGCGCGTTTGTACGTCACGCGATGGGCGTGTAGGATAAACCGATTTTTTTATTGCTGCTGCCCGGAAAGGAGCTGTGAGTGACACGTAATCAGCCGTCTCAGGTTCTCTCAGGTTATTTTGCTGAGGCTGAGAACGCAGCCTCCTGGCTGAATGTTTTGTGGCAGAATATGACGATGCAGGCCTGTGAGTGTTATGACCCTCTGGTCAAAGGCCTCCTGGCAACCGGCGTGCGCAACCATGCTGATTTTGCTTCAGCTCTGGCAGCTCTTATGGGTCGTAAACTTGGCGACCACTCTGTTGCAGTTTCGGCATTATCAGAGCTTGTGGCTGAGGCTTACCGGGCTGATCCCTCTATAGTGTACGCCTCAGCCGCTGATCTTGTTGCTATTCGTGAGCGTGACCCTGCATGCCCTGATTTTGTGACCCCTTTTTTGTTTTTTAAGGGGTATCACGCGGTGCAGAGCTACCGTGTGGCGAACTGGCTCTGGCGGGCAGGGCGGCGGCACCTTGCTTTGCATCTGCAAAGCCGGGCTTCTGAATTATTTGCAGTTGATATTCACCCGGCGGCCCGTCTCGGTCAGCGTATTCTCTTTGATCATGGTACCGGTATTGTGGTGGGTGAGACCTGTATTATTGAAGATGATGTATCGATTTTACAGGGGGTAACTCTTGGCGGTACGGGTAAGCATAGTGGTGACAGGCACCCCAAGGTTTGCCGGGGTGTACTGATTGGTGCCGGTGCAAAGGTGCTTGGTAATATTCAGCTGGGTGAAGGCGCCAAGGTGGGGGCGGGTTCTATTGTGCTCGAAAATGTACCCGCATTTACTACGGTTGTTGGTAACCCGGCCCGCAAGGTCGGTACACGTCATTCAGGCATGCCTGCATTGACAATGGACCAGATTCTTCCGCCGGTTGACTATATTATCTGATCTGTATTTCACAGAGGATGTAAAAAAAGGGCGTGCCGCTTTCATCAGTGGCACGCCCTTTTTGTATCCCCCTTCGGAGTGCGGAAGCACCCCGAAGGAAAGACGACAGTGGTATCAGAAATCCATACCGCCCATGCCGCCCATGCCACCCATGTCCGGGCCACCAGCAGGAGCTGCTTTTTTCTCAGGGCGTTCAGCAACCATAGCTTCGGTTGTGATCAGCAGGCCAGCAACAGATGCTGCGTCCTGAAGGGCTGTGCGCACAACTTTAGCAGGGTCGATAATGCCGGCTTCAACCAGGTTTTTGTATTCACCTGCCTGAGCATCAAAACCAAATGCATAGTCCGTGTTTTCAAGGACTTTGTTGGCAATGACTGCACCATCTTCACCAGCGTTATGAGCGATCTGGCGCAGAGGAGCCTGCAGAGCTTTGCGGATGATGTCGCCACCAACGCGCTGGTCTTCGTTGTGGTAGTGCAGTTTGGCCAGAGCCAGAGTTGCACGTGCCAGAGCCGTACCACCGCCAGGAACGATACCTTCTTCAACAGCTGCACGGGTTGCGTGCAGAGCATCGTCAACGCGGTCTTTGCGCTCTTTAACTTCGATCTCTGTTGAACCACCAACGCGGATAACAGCAACACCACCAGCCAGTTTAGCCAGACGTTCCTGCAGTTTTTCGCGGTCGTAGTCAGAGGTTGTTTCTTCGATCTGAGCGCGGATCTGCTTGCAACGACCTTTAATGTCGTCAGCTTTACCTGCACCATCGACAATGGTTGTGTTTTCTTTGTCGATGCGTACTTTTTTCGCTGTGCCAAGCATTGGCAGAGTAACGGTTTCCAGCTTGATGCCCAGATCTTCGCTGATAACCTGACCACCGGTCAGAATAGCGATATCTTCGAGCATAGCTTTGCGACGGTCACCAAAGCCAGGAGCTTTAACCGCAGCAATTTTCAGGCCACCACGCAGTTTGTTAACGACGAGGGTAGCAAGAGCTTCACCGTCAACATCTTCAGCGATGATGAGCAGCGGACGGCCAGACTGAACAACTGATTCCAGCAGTGGCAGCATTGGCTGCAGAGAAGAGAGTTTCTTCTCGTGGATCAGGATGAAGGGGTTTTCGAGGTCGGCTGTCATCTTTTCCGTGTTTGTCACGAAATAAGGAGAGATGTAGCCGCGGTCGAACTGCATGCCTTCAACAACGTCCAGCTCGGTCTGGAAGTGTTTAGCTTCCTCAACGGTGATAACACCTTCAGAGCCGACTTTCTGCATGGCTTCTGAAATCATTTTACCGATTTCGCTTTCGCCGTTTGCAGAGATCGTGCCAACCTGAGCTGTTTCAGCCGGTGTGGTGATTTTCTTTGCGTTTTTCTTCAGCTCTTCGATAACTGATGCGACAGCTTTATCGATGCCGCGTTTCAGATCCATCGGGTTCATGCCAGCTGCAACAGCTTTGTGGCCTTCACGAACGATAGCCTGAGCCAGAACGGTGGCTGTTGTGGTGCCGTCACCAGCAACATCGTTGGTTTTAGATGCAACTTCACGCAGCATCTGAGCGCCCATGTTTTCGAACTTGTCAGCCAGTTCGATTTCTTTAGCAACAGACACGCCGTCTTTTGTGATGCGTGGTGCGCCAAAGCTCTTGTCGAGCACTACGTTACGACCTTTTGGGCCGAGTGTAACTTTTACAGCGTCAGCCAGGATGTCAACGCCACGCAGCATACGCTGGCGTGCATCAGCACCGAATTTTACGTCCTTAGCAGCCATAGAATTTCTCCAGTGAGGATCGGTTGAATATTGAAAAGCGTCTCACAGACACGTCACTCAGGAAATAATACCCAGAATGTCGCTTTCTTTCATGATCAGCAGGTCTTCACCGTCGATCTTCACTTCTGTGCCGGACCATTTGCCGAACAGGATGGTGTCGCCAGCCTTAACATCAAGCGCTACGATCTGACCCTGCTCATTGCGGGCGCCAGGACCAGCAGCGACAACTTTACCTTCCATAGGCTTTTCTTTAGCCGTGTCAGGAATGATGATGCCGCCAACAGTCTTTTCTTCGCTTTCGAGACGACGCACGACCACACGGTCATGCAAAGGACGAAATTTCGTCATTATGGATCTCTCCACGTTTCTTATCTGTGCGATGGTATCCTTATCAGGAAGCTATACCATCTGCGTTTACCGCGCGTAACACACGCCGCGTTACGTTAGCACTCCCACCCCGGGAGTGCCAAATCAGGAGATAGGTCTGCCTCTCAGACAAGTCAAGGAAGGGAGAAAAAAACTTTCTGATTTTTTGTTTTGTTATCTGAGCGTTCATATCTGAAGCGATATCTGCTGCCGTTACAAACTTTATTTCCTCAATATAATCAGCGGGTAAACGCCATTTCTGCCATTTCCGCCCTGAGGCAGGGTGGTATTTTTATTGACATTTGCAGAGCTTCATGGCCGGAATAAACAATCCTGCAGCCGGCCATGCGGTTTGTCCGGCAGGGAGAAGACTATAAGAGAGTTACCTGCAGATGCCTACCGGAACAGTTAAATGGTTTAATGCCACTAAAGGCTTTGGTTTTATTGCCCCAGAAGAAGGCGGTAAAGACGTGTTCGTGCACATCACAGCTGTTCAGGCTGCTGGCCTGCGCGGCCTGGATGAAAATCAGAAAGTTTCTTACGACCTGGTTACAGAGCGTGGTAAAGAAGCTGCTACAAACCTTAAAACACTCTGAGTCTGAATATAATTTTCTCTGCGGGTGCATGTGACCTTTAATCAGGAAACATGACTCTCTGTAGAGAAGAGCTGAATTTCAGACGGAAGGTTTTTTAATCTTTCGGGAGTAGAAAGCTTCTGATTTCTTCAGCGGCTTTCGCCAGCCCCCTGCGTTCAGGGCTGACACCATGCGGAAAAGCAGAAAGAAGACGTGAGGGTGTGCGTCGGTCCAGCAATACAAATACACCGCGGTCTGACTGACTGCGAATAAGACGGCCAAAAGCCTGCCGCAGTTTCATACGGGCGATGCTGTCGTCATATCCCTTGGGGTCACCACCTGACAGATGCACACGGCGTTCTCTGTGCAGAATGTCCGGTCTCGGCCAGGGAACACGCTCAAATACCACAAGCCTTAAGGCCCGGCCTGGTACATCAACGCCGTCTCGCATGGCATCCGTACCCAGCAGGCAGGCATTTTCCTCAGTGCGAAAAATATCAATCAGTGTTGCATTATCCAATGCGTTAACGTGCTGTGCATAAAGGGGGATATTTTGTTCTCTGAGGGGGGTAGCAATATGAGAGTGCACACCCCTCAGGCGTGAAATGGCGGTAAACAGACCCAGTCCGCCGCCGCCAGACGCTGTGAATAATGTTCTGAAAGCAGCGGAAAGATCATGCAGATTATTGTGGTCCAAATCGTTAATAATGAAGGTTCGCGTCTGGCTGGCATAATCAAAAGGGCTGCTCAGGCTGGCCCGTACTGCCGGGGCAGGAAAATGGCAGACTCCGGTCAGCGCTTCAGCCGCAGCCCATGAGCGTTCAGCTTCCTCAGTATCAAACTCTGCCTGTGCGGGCGTCGAGGGCGCCGGCGGGTCGGCACTTTCTGAACGATCACGCAGAGTAGCTGAGGTAATCAGCAGACCCTGAGCGGGTAATGCCATAATGCCCGCGAATGGAATGGTGGGGTCAAGCCAGTGACGGTGCAGACCGACATCCTGCTCAATCAGGTGCTGCTTGCCCCGTCGGGTCAGGCGCAGAAAATGAACATGTTCAGGCATAGTGCCAGGTTCTCTGGCTGGCTGGTCAAAGGTTTCAAGCATGGATATCCATGCTTCCACGCGGGTGATCGCACGGCGCTGGAGTGAGCGCACCATGGCTTCAATACGTCCGCGTGTTGTGCTGTCGAGCGTATCAGATTCGTCCTGCAGGCGGAAGTTCAGAGCACTGGCTAATGCCCGCAAAGGCTGAGCAAGCTGCATATAGGCCTGGGCCAGTGTATGGCTTGCATGCGTCAGTTCAGGCAGGGGCGGGTGCAGGTCACATTCTATTGTGCCATAACTCTGGTCTGTCTGGTTGCGTGCCATGACCTGCTGGCGAATAAGGCGTAAAAAAACTTCAGTAGGGTTTTCAAGTTTCGGGGCCGGTGGTGTGGTGTCCGCCTCCTCAGGCGTGTCTGTCTTTTCCTGCGTTGTTTCTGATTCATTAAGGCGAACGGACCAGCCTGGTGCAGGCAGGGCATGGGCTGCCATAAGAGCGGCATCCAGCTGTGCTTCAAGTTTTTTGTGGCCGGATACGAGGTCATCAAGGCGGCGCTTCAGCCCGCGGGCACGAGAGCGGTTGCCCTCTGCACCAAGCAGCCAGCGTCGTAATTCAGCTGCTTCAAGTCCTGAAAGCTCGGCTGAAAAAGCGCCATCAGCGGCATCTGAAAGGTGGTGGCCTTCGTCAAAAATATAATGGGAAGGGATCGTCTCTTCCTGCGGAGTTTCTTCGGTTGCGTCCCCGTCATGGCGGGCATAGGCAACCTGCGCCATAACGAGAGCATGATTAGCAATAACCAGGTCGGCCTCACGTGCGCGTCGGATGGTGTGTTCAACGAAACAGCGCTGGTAGTGCGCGCATGCCCCGTGGATGCATTCACCACGCCGGTCTGCGACGGCTGATGTAATATTATGCCCGAAGACTGAGCCAAACCAGCCGGGCAGGTCGCCACCTGTCAGATCACCATCGGCTGAGGCCATGGCCCAGCGGGCGAGCATAGCCAGTGCGACAGTCAGACGTGCCGGGCGGGAAGCGGCGCTGTTGACGATATCTTCCATATTCAGAAGACACATATAATTTTCACGTCCTTTCCGCAGCACAACATGGCGGCGGCGGGTGGCTTCATCAGGGAAAATCCGTTTCGTTTCCTGCTCTATCTGACGTTGCAGGTGGCGTGTGTAGGTGCTGATCCACACCGTGCCGTCATTACGTTCGGTCCACAGGCTGGCCGGTGCAAGGTAGCCCAGAGTTTTACCTGTGCCTGTACCGGCCTCCGCCAGCACAATCGAGGGGCTTGCGGCATGTGTTGCAGGTGTAAAAGCAATGGTTGACACACTGGAGAAGTCAGCCTGGCCGGCACGGTTTTCTGCTGTTTCTCCCAGCAGGGCAGCAAGGCGTGTGCGGGCTTCAGCCGCCGTGATCGGGTAAGCTGAGGCAGGGGGGCGGGGGGCTGTTTCTTCCCATTTGGGAAGTTTATGCCAGATACGTAGCGCATCAGCAGGTTGCATGGCGTCATCAGGCAGTTTTCCTGATGACGTAAGCCTGCTGTTTAGTCTGATGCACTCTGCAACTGTGCTGGCCCATGGCCACTCTGCCTGCCCAAGGCGTATTGTCAGAGCGTTGAGAAACTCTGCCTGCGGGCCGTTGCTCAGCGTTTCAAGATCGGCGAGTATCTGAGAGAGCAGAGTATGTAACAGGTCTGCCTCTTCGGATGGGATATCATCAGGCTCATGACCCAGGGCAATAGCCAGTCCGCGTGGCGTTGGTACGACGGGCCGGGCCGGATAGACAAAGGTGTAGAGTTCAAGCAGGTCGAAGCATGGAAAAGGCTGCTCAGACGTGCGCAGGCCCAGCTCAGAGAGTGTGTCGGGTGCATTGACAACCAGAGGGGGTGTCATCGTGCGCAAATGCCTGCATGCTTCTGAGGCTGAAAGCGTCAGAAGTTCGCCATCTTCTGTGAGTAAAGAGAAGAGGTGCTGGCGAACCATAAGGGCAGGTGCATATCGGGCAGAGGGGAATGAGCTGGGCATGATCTTACCCTTCATACGCAACAAGCTTCGTAAGAGCCAGCCTTGTTCACTGTCGTAATGTTGACTTTACCGGCACATGTAATTTCGGCACAGTGCCGGACACGTTTTTAACGGCTGAGCAGGTCAGGGCAGCTGTTCGGAGCAAATAAGTTTTAGACGCATGTGTCATGATTTTTACGAACAAAGTACAAAATCAGACATAAAAAGGGGAAGGTTACAGCACACATATGAGCCATGTAGCAGAAGGTGCGGAGCAGGTGCAGACTGCTCCGGTAGGGGATGTCACTATTCGTGTGATTGCTATGCCCGAAAATACAAACCCCGCCGGTGATATTTTTGGTGGGTGGATTATCTCGCAGATGGATCTTGCTGCAGGGTCTGTTGCTACGCAGCGTGCCCGTGCCAAAACTGTAACAATAGCGATGGATGCGGTTTCTTTTCATGCACCCGTTGCTGTAGGTGATGAGCTGACAGTTTATACATCGATCGGAAAGATTGGTCGCACGTCGCTGACAATCAATATTGAAGCATGGGCCCGCCCGCGCCGTGACCCCGGGTTGCGGCTTGTTACAAAAGGGCGCTTTGTTTTTGTTGCTGTAGATGAAAACAATAAACCAACGCCTGTGCCTGAGCAGGTGTAATCAGCGAGTATCGTGACAGTGCCTGATAAGGCACTGTCATCACCGGGTGTATTGTGTGTCTTCCTTTATTCTTTGCTTTATCCAGCCCCGCTGATCTTACGGCTGAAGTTTTAAAATGATGCTGTCAGGCTGAGGTTGAAGGAGCGGCCAAACCCCAGAAGCGGGACGAAAGAACCGGTCTGTTTATAAACACCTGTATCAACGCCACCCAGTGGCAGGTAATATTTCTGGTCCATAATATTGTCGATACTGCCGTCAATGGTAAACATTTTCCATCGGTAGCTGCTGCCTATCCCAAGCAGGGCATAACCTGGTGTGTGCGGTTCATTGCGCAGCCAGTCAACGGTTGTTTTGCTTTTGACAAGTGTGAGGTCCATACGCCCTGACCAGTTGCCATAAGTTTCTGTCAGGCGAACGGAGCCGTTAACCGGCATCTGATGGTAAAGCCCTGAGTGGGTAACCAGATCCTGGCCTCTGACCCAGTTAAGGTTTGTTTTCAGGTCAGCTCTGCCATATTTGTTTGTATCCCACAAATTCAGGTGTCCGCTGGCATTGATACCATAGCTGCGGGCGTTGTGGTTAACGAACTGAAGTGTTGCCGGTGATGCGGTCGCTGAAGAGAGGCGTATCACATTAATATAGTTATGCGTGTAGGTATAAAAGGGCTGAACGCTGATATTCCACTTCTGAGAAGAAGGGTCATGCCAGTCGAGCGTCGCGCTGATGGTGTTGGCAATTTCGGGTTTGAGATTAAGGTTGCCAACATAGCCGTTGCCATCACCGAACCAGCCTATCATACGTGTAGCCATACTGCCACGGCCCCATGCATAGCGTTCATACAGGTTAGGTGAGCGGGTTTTGCGGGCGTATCCGCCCTCAAGTGAAAGACTGTCAGTAATCAGCCATTTTCCGGTGGCGGTTACGTCAAAGTTGACATCAGTGCGCCCCCGGCGTGCGGCGTTAAAATTACGGGCTGCAGCAGCATCAGCGGCTGACATCATGCCGCTCCATGAGTAGGGGGTCACCTGGCCGGTGTTCATCATGATAATATCATTGCGCATGCCAAGCTGCGTAGAAAAACGAGAGGTCCACCGGGCATTCCATTCGACAAAGTGCCCCAGATGATCACGATGGCCATTGTTGATGTTTTTATAGGTATTCGGCCCCATCATCATGCTGCCCTGTAGTGGTGGCCACCAGTCATTCAGCCCGTTATGGTTAAAAGAGCTGCCGGCTTTTAGGGTGTGGCTGGTGCTGAGTGGTATCGTGGCAAGAATGTTATAGGCGGCTGTGCGTGAATCAGTGTTCATGGGCATGCCGGTTGTTGTCGAGTGGCCACCTTTGTCGCCCAGCATGTTCATGACATGTGAAACACGCTGCCAGTATCCCTGCACTTCAAGGGTGCCCCAGTTAAAGTCACCTTTATACTTACCATCAACATACGTGGAGCGGTTGTTGGTCATATCCATATACTGGTTAGGAAAACCTTCGTAGGGAATGTCCTGCTGCCCGAAAGTGATAGCCAGCAGGTGATTCTTTTTATGAATCCCAAGCGTTACAGCATGGTTGTAACTGAGATAACTGGTTGAGCGTACAAGAGTGCCGCCCCCGGCGCGGTAATTGGTGGCGTGGGCATATGACCCGGTATAGCGCAGGCTTATCGTGTCGTTAGCAGCGGTAATGCTGCCGGAAACACCTGACCCGGCACCGTTGCTTTTATAGTCAGCACGAACATGACCAGTGACAAGAATTTTACCTGCTTTTGCAAAAAGCGGGTCCTTGCGCCTGATCTGAATAGTACCGCCGGTACTGTCGCCGCCAAGACTGACAGGTGTTATGCCGGCAATAGCAACGGCTTCTGAAACGCTGTCAGGGTCGACATACGACATGGCCGGGTTCATGTGGTTGGGGCAGGCAGGGGGAATGTTCATGCCGTCAACCAGGGTGTTGACCCGGTCATCTGCCATACCGTTCAGAACCGGCAGGGAAGAGACGCCCCCGGCAGAGTAGCTGCTGTACCCCATGCTGTTTTTGAGCAGATTAGCTGTGTCAGGGCTGGTAATGGCGCTATGGCGTATGCCGTTAACGATAATCGTTTCGGCTTTAGGTGCGGGCTGCCCCGGTGCGGGAGACACAGGATGTGTCATTGTGCTGACGACAGGTGTCAGTGTGTCTGCATACGCTGCCGTCAGGCAGGTATAAGGCGTCGTTGCCAGCAGAAGGCATGTAAATGCAGCATAGTGTGATCGTATACGACCGCAGCCGCAGGGCTTTGCGGTGAAAAGCATTGGTATCATCCTGAACAGAAAAAAATACGCGGCCTTTTTCACTTCGTTCAGGGTGTGCAGGGCAGCCGGCAGCAACCCTTTGAGCGCAGGAAAAGAGGCGGTGTGGTCAGTTCAGAAGGATAAGGGGGGAGCGCGCGACGGTGGTAACGTGCGCGGAGCAGGGGGAGGTGCTCTGGCCTGATAAGACTGATGCTCCTGCCTGTATCGTTCGGCAGAGCAACCAGGCAGGGCCGGCAGGCTTGTCAGAATAAGCGCTGTCATGACCAGAAGCGGGCAGAGGATACAGCTTTCGTGCGATGGGCCGTGATGATGCCCGTGATGATGATGCATGTGCATCATCGGCATTATGGTGCAGTCAGTCTGGTGCTGCGGGTTAATATCAATGCCGGTCAGGCGCTCGATAGCCGCGCGTGGCATTTCATCAGGGAGAGTAAAGCCCTGAAGCAGAACCTGTGCGACTGTACCTGTAAGCGTCAGAAAGATAAGCAGTCGCAGCGCAAGCTGAACTCCCCATCTGTTACTGACGCGCTTCTGGTACATTATAAAAGATACTCTGTTGTGTGTAATGCTCTGCTTTAAAACAAGAGAGTAAGGCTGACAATGTCAGTAAGACGCACGTCTTCTGCGTTTTGCGAATGGCGTGGCGTGGCGGTTAATATTTTTTACGGTTGTTTATGACTGTTCTGCCTTGTGCAGTATGGGCCTGCACATCGTATTATACGCAGAGTGATATAATTGATTCGCTTACTTTTAAGCTATGGCATAGATTGAGTTGCATGGAAGATCAGACAGATTTCGATGAAGATGACGTTGACCTGGGTATGACGGAAGAAGGAGAGTCTTTAATGTCTGTCCTGATGCTTCCTGTGTGTCTTCTTCTCGGTGTGGCCTTAGCAGCTGTTGTGACCAGCTGGTGGTTTACATAATAGAATTTTTTCTTGCTCTGTCGGGAGCGGATAGTATGACCATAAACTATTGTGCAGTTTATGGTCATATAGTTTTTGTATTTTAGAGTTTTAGCTGCTCTGCCGCCTTAGCTGGGCTTAAACCCTGCTGGTTGACGCTTTTAGCAATGGCAAGCACCTTACGTGTATTGTTTCTGTCTATATTCAGTGAGTGAATGACACTGCCAATATTCGCAGGGGTGACGGTCCCGGTATCTGTGGCAGTTTTATATGTTTTGATGGTTGCCACACTTAGGGTGGCGGGAGACTGATTAGCATTAAGAGCATAAAGCCATGAACGTGCAGCTTTAGGTGTGGTAATGCCGGCCTGTATAAATTTGCTTGCCATCAGAGATGACAGACCCGTTGCACGCCATGCAATAATTTGTTCGGGGCTTGATACGCCGGCAACAATCCAGTCCTGAGCTTCAATGGGGTTCATTAACCCATGTGATTCAAGATAGAATCCCTGCTGCTCAGTCAGGCCACAGGGCGCCCATTTATTGACGGGCTTAGGGCTCGCGCATGCACTTAAAGATAGTGCTGTAGCCAGAATGCAAAAACGTTTCACTTTGCTCTCCCCGAGGCCTCATTAAGATTGAATTAAGCGTATATTAAAATAAGAGCTAAGGCGAGGGAGTGCCTAAGCTTTGCGGTCATTCATTGTGCTGCTACTGACGTGTGTTAGATATAACATGATGTCGGGTTGAAGAGTGAAATTGATTCATATTTTATTCCAGTTAATATTGTGTAAATATTCATCTTTAAAAGAAAAGTGAAAATAAAAAATAAATATAAAACAATATAATTTAAATTATTTTTCAATATTTAATTTTATTGTTATAATCATGTAAATATTTTTATTTTTATTTTTATTTAATAAAGA